>JBCDFX010000050.1:0-14636 GCA_039177155.1 Cyanobacteria bacterium P01_H01_bin.119 | reverse complement strand
GCTTTTTCAACGAGTGCTTCACCTTTTTCAGCCGATCGTCCAACGATATACACATCTGCCCCCAAATTAACGAGCAAGCTGGCCGTCGCGGCACCAATGCCGTCGGTGCCGCCGGTAATCAGAATTTTTTTCTTATTGAAGTCGTACATAAAATCTTCTATGTGAAGTTATTTACAAAACAACCTAGATTCATGGTTTAGCGCTAAACTATATAGGCAAAAAAATCACTTGGGAGTCAATTTACGCAGGAGAGCAAACAACTGTTGCTGTTCGTCAGAAGTCAATGCTGAAAACTGATTTTCGATAAATGCATCGTGTTCGGGCAACATACGCTCTACAAGACGAGTGCCAACATTCGTTAGCGTAAGATAGCTGTTACGCCCTTGACGATTACGTTTGAGTAATCCTTTTTGCTCGAGTTTTTCGATTAACTGTGAGACATTACCCTTTGTTACTTTAAGGCGCTGTGTTATCTCCTTTTGTGAGACACCTGGTGTTAATTGAATGTGGACGAGCAGATCAAACTGCGGTCCCGTTAATCCAGCTTCGGTAAGTGCCCCTTGTGCATTACGAGATATTTTTTGGACAACTCGAATCAGCCGTATCCAAAGCAGTACAGATAACGGGCGATCCTTGTAAAAGCGTGAATGATTATTAGACACGACAATAGTTTAGCGCTGAACTATTGCCGTGTCAATGTTTGTTGATTGGACTTGGGTTGAGTGATACATTAACTTCACGTTATGCTCCAGTCACATCTATATTCATATTCAGCGCAGCTTTAAATCTGTACTTTGTGTCAGTGAAAGGACGAAAATAATGCCAATCAGAACTAGACACTGGAACGATCCGGTTAAGGATGATGACGGCTTTCGCCTGTTGATTTGCCGCTATCGTCTACGCGGCCTTAAAGAAAAAGGATGAAGCACGGTGGTATGTCTTAGGTCTGAGTCGGAAGCTACACGCCGACTTTTCCGGTAAGAATAGCTCTCTTATCGGTATGGACAAAATCGCATCCGTTATCTGCAAGATATGCAGGAGTAATCAGAGCAGATCATCAAATTAGCTTGTCTAAGCGCAACTGGCAAAACAATCACGCTGCTCAAATCAGTAGACTTTGCGAATCAGTCTCTGTTTGAGGCATTATCTATTAGCTTAGATTGGCAATTAATGTCGGATTTTGAGACTGTTAGTAGGATATTACAATTAGGCGGAAAGATATTATTTTAGGTGAGCAATCAACAGTTTTTTAGTTTCGCCTATAACTTAGCATTAAAAGGTGCGATCGCTCAATCTTTCAGGTGCGTCACGATATATCAATTTCAAACACCTCAAAATTCTGAAAACCTTTGTAAGGCTATGGTGGGCTGAAGATCTTTTTTATCACCCTATTCATTCATATTTTTATACGTTGCCACTGCAGAAGGCGAAATTCGATTGAGATAGCGGAAAATCCAGTATTTAAATACCGTATCTAGAATCACCGGAAACGTTGCGATAAACAGAAAAATAAAGTCGCGATTGGCAGGTAAGCCCAGATGTCGAGATAAACCTTCTAGCAAAATTTCCCAGCCGTGGGGCGAGTGGAATCCCACAAACATATCGGTGAAAAGAATAATAATAAAGGCTTTGGCGCTGTCGCTGAGGCCGTAGACAATTTCATCAATAAACGCCTTAAGCATCGCTACTTCTCGGCGGCTGACCGTGAGCAAGATACCGAAAGCGATCGCGGCCAAAATATCGGCAAATACATTCTTTACCGAATCAGCGCTGCGCTGGCGATAGTCTTCTTCAATCTCACTGGCTTTCTCCCGCACAGTGGATTCAATCTCCCGCTCAGGTAGGGGCGGTGCTTTGCCGATTAACACCTCAAAGCGCAGCCGTTCTTCAAACCGGGCCAGCTCATGTAGGGCTTCTTCCTCCATTTCAATATTGAGAAAGGCTTCGGTTTCAGTTTCGCCCCGCGCCCAGTCCACCACTGGGCCGACGACAAAACTCTTGGCAAACTGCTGGGTCAACAGCGGCACTACAATCATCAGCAGCACAAATTTAAGGGCAACGGTGGTTTTGACCTTGGAGTTGCGAAAGTTCCGCACCACTTCCACTTCCGCCTGAGGGTTCAGCTCCTGACGAATACGATCGACCGTTCGCAAAATTGAGCGGGGCAAAAAGCTGGCCCGATCGGAGAGGGCTTCTCCGCCGCCCTTACGGGGGGCTTGACCATTTTGGCCACTGCGGCCGTTACCGTTCTGTCCGCTGCCGCTTAGGGGCGCAATAACCGTGGAGGCCGATCGCGCCCGAGGCTCTAAATAGGTTTGGGCGGGTAGGGCCAGGCCATTGCCGGACGCAGAAGATTTTTTAGCGGCGGGGGCTAGGGCCGGTTTCGACAGGGGTTGGGAGGTTGATGGGGCTGATTTAGATTGGGGCGATCGCTGATAGCGGTTCACCACTTCATCTACAAACTTGAGCTTTTTAAAAAAAGTCGCTGGCTTGTCAATGGCATCAACGGTTAAATCTTCCTTTAGCCGCGCTGATCCCTGGATTTCCATCATGCGGGGATCAGAAACCTGAATTAGAGTGCTGCTGGTCTTAAACTCCGCCATGCGAAGTTTGATAACGTTGAGATATTTCTGTAGCTCTCGCTGAAAGTAGGCTTGGGCGCTTTCACCATAGTTGCCATAATCCCTGCTAATGGGATTGCCGCCGAAGTAGTCCCGCTCGATGGTCTGAATCATCAACGCCGCCTCGTAGGCTTGATCTAAAGCTCGCTCCGGCGTTTTGGAAAACCACTGACGAATTTTGCGCAAGATAGCCTTGGGTTGCATGGATTTAAGGTATTTTTGGGAAAAACTTAGACAGCTTTAAAGGACGGGTGACGGTGCTCAAAGACGGTGCTCAAGGATAGATGGCGATCGCTTAAAGGTCTATCGTTCTAATCCGCGCTGGCCTAAAGACAATTTTGGGGCAGTATTTAGGGCAATATTTGGATTTTAGAAGGGCATCGGGATTTTGGAGGGGGTGTGCTACAACCGAAAGATGGCAGGCAGTTAAGTAAGAGCTAAACCGAGCGAGACCTAAACGGTCAAAAAGCTAACCTTTCAACCCCAAATGCCATTAGCTATTCGTTTGAAATCGAGCCCTGTCGCCCCGCTGCTTGTATGATTCCATTACGCCAAGTTATCCAGAATGATGCGTTAGAACCATGCCAGGTCAGATTTTTAGGTAAACGATACGAAGTTGAAAAGCAGCTCGGGCGCACCTCTGGGCGCTGGACAATGCTGGCAACGGATCTTCAACAGAATCGACCCGTTGTGCTCAAGCTGCTGTTTATTGATGACCATCTGGAAGCCAATGACCTAAGACTGTTTAAGCGCGAGGTGGAAACCCTGAAGCTGCTTAACCATCCCGCCACCTCCCAATATCTAGACTACTTTGAACTGGACATGCCGGGAGATGGGGGAAAGGCTCTGGCCCTGGTAGAAGGCTATATTCAGGGCACATCTCTAGACGCCTATATTCAGCGCGGACGAGTGTTTAATGAGTCAGAAGCTAAATATATTCTGGTAAAGTCCTTAGAAATTTTGATTTACTTGCACAGTCAAACACCGCCAATTGTTCACCGGGATATCCGGCCCAGCAATCTACTGCTGGTGCCTGTTTCCGGCAGCAAGGAGCCTAAAGTCCATATAGTGGATTTCGGCTCAGTAAAATCTCTCAACAACCCCAGCACAACCTTTACGGTACTGGGCTCAAACAGCTATATGTCTCCAGAACAGATGGGTGGACGAGCCTTGGCAATTTCAGATTTATACAGTTTGGGGGCAACGCTAATCCATGGCATAACGGGCAAATCACCGGATACGCTCAGAGGTAGCGGCACTAAGATTAAATTTGAGTCAGCGATCGCCCTCAGTGAAGACTTCGCTCAGTGGCTCAAACAGCTTGTGGCTCCCAGCATAGAAAAACGGTGGTCGTCCGCTCAGGCCGCCTTGGATGGGTTGCCTCAATCCTAATTGGCAAATTAACCATGATTGGGGCACGTCATCAGTTGAAAACAAAACTGAAGAATAAGCCTTGCTACGCCCGCTCCAAGATAGTAGCTAGGGCCGCTCGGCTGGGTGTAACTCCTACATTAATTTATATAAATTTTGAACTGCCCCAATGTCTCGCTGGCCATCCAACCCCCCTCCCAACTCTCTGCGGCGCAAGCTGTTTTTTGCGGCCCTACTGGTAGCCGTATGGCTACTGTGCAGTGGTGACGCATGGGCAGGGCCGCTGAGCGATCGCCTCGATCGCTTTCCCGACTGGCAGAGTAAACCGTCCCTGCAGGAGGCCCAGGGCGACTTGGCCTATCCAGACTGGATGGCAGGCACCTGGCAGTTGCGGACGGTGTTAGTCGATATGGCGGCACCCCTGGCTCCAGAGGTAACCACCCCTGGATATGACGGCAACCGTCGGTATCTCAATCAGCCCGTGGAGTGTGTCGTAAAGTTTGTGGCGGCAGCCCCGCTGCGATCGCGGCGATTTTTACCTGAGCTGATGGCTCAAAAAATGCAAGTTATCTCAGATCGCGCCTACAACGGTATGAGCTTAGCAAAAGCCTATCTGGGCGAGGGCGCGGTGAAAGCGGTAAAAGTTGATCCAGACAATCCTAATCGGCAGGTGACGCTGCTGCGGGGCGATCGCCAGTTAGAGTCCACTGTGACGGGGCGGGCTACGGAATGGATTAATCAGGCCGCAGATCCGCAAACCTTTATTACCTCAGAGGTGTTTCAGCAGGTGTTTCGAGGAACCGCCCAGCCCTTTTTTAACGAAGTGGAAAACACCACCGCCTACACCTGGAGCGAAGAAAAACGCAATATCATTGGCGATCAGGTGACGGCAATCTATCTGTCACCGCGCGATCCCGACTACTTTAAAGCGATTAATCGCCCGGTAGCCCTGTACCGCTATCGTCTAACCCTGACCCCAAATTAATCATCCTATGGATATTTTGAATTTAATTTTTAACGGCGCCAATCTGTTTGTGCTGCCCTTTTGGGCACTGATGACCCTGGTGCCCCGCTGGGAAGTGAGCCGCCGGGTAATGAGCTCTTATATTCCATTTGTGGCGCTGGCGCTGACCTACCTCTACTGCTTTATTAATAGCCTTGATCCGGGCACTGCCGAAGCCTTCTCCGACCCCAATTTAGGCTTGGCCGATTTGGCTGCTCTGTTTGCCAACGAAAAGGTTACAGCCGCAGGCTGGGTGCATTTTCTGGTGATGGATTTATTTGTGGGTCGCTGGATTTATCTGCGGGGCTTAGATCTAAACGTGTTTACTCGGCATTCCCTGGTGCTGTGTCTGTTTGCGGGGCCGTTGGGGCTTCTCTCTCATATGGTGACAGAGACCATTAGTCAACGATTCTTCCAGCGCGAAGGTCAAGAGTCAGCTAGTCCTCAAGAAGAGGCTGCCTAGTATAGCGTTGGTCAGATTGCACGCTCCACCCAGCGTTGCTGGAGTCGTTGATACAGAAGCAATCTGACTCGCAACCCTGGCCGAACCTTTCCGCAGGTTGCAATACCTGACGGCAGAAATAGGCTCACCGCTTAGAATGCTGAGAAGACCTATCTGCTCAGTTTTGAATTTTGTAGAGCTGTGCTCTTCTCGCAGAGCATTTTGAATTCTGCGCAGCACTTTTATTACAAGGGTAATGAATTCACAAGGCTAGTTAAAATATGGTCTTCCCAGCGACCGTTGATCCGAACATAGTCGCGGGCAACGCCTTCGATCTGGAAGCCCAATCGCTTTAGCAGACTGCCGCTGCGGTGATTGCGGGGCATGTAAGCGGCCATAATCCGGTGTAATTTTAAGTCGTCGAAGCTGTAGGCAATTAAAGCCTTGAGCGCCTCGCCCATATAGCCTTGGCCCTGCTTTACCGCTGCCAGGCTATAGCCCAAAGACCCCGCCTGAAATACGCCCCGCACAATATTGTTAAGGTTGACACTGCCGATAATTGGGCTGTTAGGAACGCGCTCGAAGATAAACAGCCGCAGCGATCGCCCTTCAATAAAATCCGTCCTTCGATGCTGCACTTCTTGCTGCCAGTAAGCCTCGGTGTCAAATCCCGGGGGGCGGATTGGCTCGTAGGGTTCCAGGTGGGCTCGATTGACTTGGTAGTAAGCCAAAATTGCGGTGACGTCTTGCACCTCGGCCATGCGGATGATCGTGCGGGCGGTCTCCAATCGTGGGAACTGAGACATGCTTGATTTTTAGGAAGCCGGCCAGATACCTGACACAGAGAGCATAACAACCCGAAGTAAAATCTACTTTACGCTGACAAAGCGCTCTTTTGCGATCGCTCGCAGATGCTGAATATCCTCCCGTCGGGACACAGACAGGGGCACCGTCGCCTTCACTTCTCCCACCACAATATCGGTATCCATGGGTTTACGCTCGTAGATGGCACGGTACAGGGCGCTGATGATAGCCTGCTCAATCTCGGCCCCGCTAAAGCCGTCGGTTGCTTCTACCAAGGCGCTTAAGTCGAAGCGACTGGGAGATTGTTTGCGGCGCATCAGATGAATCTTAAGGATGGTTTCTCGCTCGGCTGCATTGGGTAAATCGACAAAAAAGATTTCGTCAAAGCGGCCTTTTCGCAGCAGTTCAGGGGGAATCTGGGATAAGTCATTGGCGGTGGCAATTACAAAAATTTCCTGGGATTTTTCCTGTAGCCAGGTGAGAAAATAGCCAAATAATCGACGACTTAATCCCCCGTCGGCATCGCCGCTGGTGCTGCCCATAGCTTTTTCAATTTCGTCAATCCATAGCACCGTGGGAGCCATAGTTTCCGCCAGGGTAACGGCGCGGCGAAAATTGCGCTCGGACTCCCCTACATATTTGTCGTACAGCCGCCCGGCGTCGAGCTTAAGCAGGGGCAGCTTCCAATCTCGGGCAATAGTTTTAGCGGCGAGAGATTTTCCGCAGCCTTGGATCCCCACAATCAGCACTCCTTTGGGCGGCGTCAAATTAAATGCCTGGGCTTGGGGGCTAAAGCCAACTTTAGCGCGCGCCAGCCAATGCTTTAGCCCCGTAAACCCGCCGAGCTGGGCCGTATTGCTCTCTAAAGGTAGATAGTCGAGCAAACCGGTTTCGTGCAGGACTTTAGCTTTGCGCTTAAGCACCCGGCTAATATCGCTGACGGTGAGCTTGCCGTCATCTAAAGCGGCGTAGGCAATCACTTTTTTGGCCTGTTTTAGGGTCATTCCCTGAAGGGCTTTGACCATAGCCTGCATTTCGGCCGCCTGTAGCTCTACCTGGATACGCCCCTGCAGCGATCGCGTGACGTCTTTAATCGCCTGGGTCAGCTCATCAGTGCCCGGCAGCTTGAGGTCAAAGTAAACCGCATCGTGGGCAATATCGCTGGGCAGCTTGATTCCATCTCCCGTAATCACCATGACGGATGTATTGAGAGAGAACTGGTTAGCCACTTCCCGAAACTGACGTACCATCACCGGATCGTCAAAGTGCTTGGCTAAATCTTTAAGTAAATAAATTGCCTTCATTGGCACATCTTGAATATGCCGCAGCATATCTAAAGGCTCCTCGGTTTTCTCCAGCGCCTGGGGGCGATGGGTGCCCGGCGGCGCGTACTCTCCCCCCCAGCGAGAATGGAGGCTATTGGGCGATCGCACCAGCCCCTGAGCCGCGCTCCACTCAAACATGGGCATCTGCATCTCGTGGGCAGCCTCACTGACTAAGTCTTGCGCCCGCTCCTCTTCCAGGGTCTCTATTAGAATGACCGGATGCAGCGACATAACCAATGTTTGAAAATGTCGCGTGGTGGTTTGAAAAGACATGGCGATGGGCAATGTAGGCAATATAGATGGTTTAAGTGTTCCCGATGTTGTGTTTCTTTGACCCAAAGTAATCGGATTTTGCGTCACTGGCAGTGAGTGATTGAGTTAAAGGTGTCGATTGCTTTCCCGGGCAATCGCGCTCCAACGTCACCGTTTGTAAACCCCGATTGAGTTGAGTGACCTGAAAGATGCAAACTGAACGACCTGCACCGCGATTTTCGCTTAAGTCTATGCGCTGGTATCACTGGCTGGGCGGGATAACCCTAGGCGCTTTAGTGGCCATAACGATGGCGATCGCGCCAACGACGGTCGCCATTTTGGATCTCTCCTGGCAAGGCTGGTTTGCGATCGCGGTAACGATGCTTGCCTTTGTGCTCAATGCCTTTACCCAACTGGCCCCAGAAGTCATTTTTTTGGGCGGGCTGTCTCTGCTGTTATTGACGGGGGTGATTTCGACCGACAGCGCCCTAGCCGGATTTAGCAACAGCGGTATGGTGACCGTCGGCGTACTGTATATCGTGGTCACCGGATTACAGCAGACGGGCGGCCTCAATTGGATTGCTCAACGTCTTTTGGGGCTGCCAAAAGGGCTAACCCCGGCTCTGTTTCGTCTGGTAACGCCTGTGATGGGGATGAGTGCGTTTCTCAACAATACGCCTGTAGTGGCCATGTTTGTGCCCGTGGTAGACGACTGGGCCCGCAAGCTGCGGCTGAGCCCATCTAAATTGATGATTCCCCTCAGCTACGCCGCTATTTTTGGGGGCACCTGCACTCTGATTGGCACCAGCACTAATTTGGTCGTCAACGGGTTGCTGATTGCTGAGACCGATTTATCCGGGCTGCAAATGTTTGATATTACCCGCGTCAGCCTCCCCTGCGCCCTGGTTGGAACTGTATATCTGCTAACCGTAAGCCGCTTTTTACTGCCCGAGCGTAAGCCTGCGCTGGATATGGACGACGACCCTCGCCAATACACCGTGGAGATGGTGGTTGACTCAGATAGCCCGATGATTGGGCAAACCATCGAACAGGCCGGACTGCGCCATCTGCCGGGGCTATTTTTGGGGGAAATTTTTCGCCAGGGACAGATTCTATCGGCGGTTGGCCCCCAGACGCGCCTTCAAGCTGACGATCAGCTGGTATTTGTAGGCGTGGTTGATTCAATTGTCGATTTGCGCAAGCTGCGAGGACTCAGCCCCGCCACCGATCAACTGTTCAAGCTGGACGGGTCTAAGACCGATCGCTGCCTAATTGAAGCTGTCGTTTCTAACACTGGCCCAATGGTGGGCAACACGATTCGAGAGGGGAAATTTCGCAGCCGCTACAATGCCGTGGTGCTAGCTGTAGCGCGCAATGGCGAACTGCTCCAGGGCAAGCTGGGCAATATCCGCCTACGCCCGGGGGATGCCCTGCTGCTGGAAGCGCCGCCGTCTTTTCTAGATCGCCAGCGGGTGTCGCGGGATTTTTATTTGCTGAGCGGTATTCCCAACTCTGAGCCCCTGCGCCATGAGCGTGCGCCCTTGGCGATCGCGGTGCTCATTGCCATGGTGCTGCTGGTAACCGCTGGCGTGATGAGCATGCTAAATGCGGCTATTTTGGCAGCTATGGTGATGGTTGCAACCCAATGCTGCTCTGCCGATCGGGCCTTTCGCAGTATTGAATGGTCGGTGCTGCTGGTGATTGGCGCCGCCCTCGGCATTGGTCAGGCGCTGGAGACCACCGGAGCCGCCGCCCAGGTCGCCGGAGCCTTTATTCAACTGGCGGGCGATAGCCCCTGGGTGGCCCTAGCCGTGGTGTACGCCATCACTATGGTATTAACAGAAGCCATTACCAATAATGCAGCAGCGGCGCTAGTGTTTCCCATTGCCCTGGCGGTGTCTAAAAGTTTAGAGGTGAATTTTTTACCCTTTGCGATCGCAATTATGATTGCCGCCTCAGCTAGCTTTGCCACGCCCATTGGCTACCAAACTAACCTGATGGTTTATGGGCCGGGGGGGTACCGCTTTAGCGACTTTATGCGGGTTGGCATTCCGCTCAATCTTGTGTTTGCGGTGATTACGGTCGCGATCGCCCCCCTGGTATTTCCCTTTTAACCCGCACCGCTGCCCAGCAAAAATAAGCTCACCATAGTGACGCTGTTCCAGGCGCTGTGGAGCAACATTGGCGCCAGCAGGCTGCGCGATCGCGCATAGACAAACCCTAAAATTGCCCCCAGGGTCATCAGCGGTAAAATTTCTGACAGGCTAAGGTGGGCGGCCGCAAATACAAAGCTGCTTAGCGCGATCGCTCCCCCCACAGGCATATACCGAGTCAATGAGGGCAGCAGAAACCCCCGAAACAGTACTTCCTCAAAAATTGGTGCTGCTACCGCCGCCGTCAACAAAAAGGCGGTCAGTGCCACCGGATCGCTTTCTTCTAGAACCGTTTGCAGCAGTGGATTGCTGCCCCCCTGCCCCTGCCAGATCTGCTGATTGAGCACAGACACCCCAATCATAAGCGGCAGCGCACAAAAATATCCCCCCAGCCCCCACAGCAGCCAGTCGCTGCGCCAGCGGAACCGAAACCAGCCCTCCGGAATTGGCAAATAGGGACGAACGGAAATATAAATCACGCTCACCCCAATAATCGCCATCAGCAGGTAGTAGCTCATGGAATAGAGCGCTCTGCCCCGACTACCCAGTGCCACAATATTTAACCCCAGTTGACTGATTAAAAACGGCAGTAAAAGCTGTCCGGTAAAGAAAAATCCCAAAATCAATACCTGCCACACCACTTCCCCAGTCCACGGCACCTCCCAGCTTTTGCCTTCATTGCGGGCAATCCAGGCATCTTGGCCATTTCGCAGCCGCTGAACCAGCAGCGTTACCAAGGTGGCAATGCCCGCCAAAAAGCCAATCGTCGGCAGTACACCAATGGCGATCGCTTTATAAACTGCCGCCATCGCCGCATTTTCCTCCATCGCCTGGAGCCGCCGCAGGGCATTGCTGCGATTTTGCGCCTGATAGAGCTGGCTTAGCGCCTGATAGCGAAACCAGCCCTCTAAATTTTGCTCAATTCGTGACTCGGCTTGCTCTCTCAGCGTCGGCGGTTCCGCCCAAAGCTGATTTAAGGTCGCAGCGGTTTGGGAAATCCCATCGTTGCCGCTGCCGGCGGTCTGTAAAGGCTCCCATACTGACGATGCGGCCTCCCTATTGCCCAGGGCCGCCTGCAGAACACCAATGCGTAAATCGAGCTGCTGCTGCAAAATAACCTGCTGCTGGATGGCGACCCGTCTGCGATCGGGACGGGGGCTAGCGGAACTATTCAACTCAGCTGACGATTCTGCGATCGCTGCCGATGCCTGCTCAATATTGGCTGTAGCTTCTTCTCGCACAGACTGATACTGGTCGAGGGCCGTTTGCAGCGGTTCCTTGCCCAGCAGCGCCTCTCGAATCTGGGCAACGGTGGCTGGGTCAAAGCCCTCTCCTTGCCACTCCGCTGCCTGCAAAAATAAATCAGTCTGATAAAGCTGCAAACGGCTGCTCACCTGGGGCTGCTGCCAACTGCTAATAAGGGAACTGCCAACTGCGATCGCCACCAAAACTGTCAACACAGCTAAGACGGCTCGTCGAATAGAAGTAATGTTCATGAACGCTGTAATCTGTCCAAACTAGGGGCTGGCCCAAATTTAGCCCGTTGACCCTGACCGCATTATTGCACCGTTTCCTACACCGAGCCGCGCTGACGACGGGTTCAGGCCGGCAGACGGGCAAAAAAGTTCTGAATCGCCCATTTTTCCGTAAAAACACCCAGCGTTTTTTTTGGGCAAAATCGGCTGAGACTTTTGTCTAAAGCAGAACACAGCGATTTTCATTAAAGTGATATGGAACGGGAAATAGGTGGGTAGTCTAACCTCAGGAGCTAGACAACCGGCTACCTGCATCCCAAGGAGACACATATAAAATGAAAACTGAACTCAAAGCAAAACTCATTCAGCACCTGCTCGCTAAGAAAAGCAGCGAAAAAGGTTTTACCTTGATCGAACTGTTGGTGGTTATCATCATTATCGGCATTTTGGCTGCGATCGCCCTGCCCGCCTTCTTAAACCAAGCCAACCGCGCCCGTCAGTCCGAGGCAGTAACCTACATTGGTTCCATCAACCGCTCTCAGCAGGCATACCGCCTAGAAGAGCCAACTTTTTCTAACGATATCCCTAACCTTGGCTTGGGCATAAAGATCGATACTGAGTTTTATGCTTACGGCGATCGGGCTGATACTGATCCAGCAGCTTCAGTCTTAACTGCTGGAACTGGAATAACTGTGCCACTCGGAACTGGTGCTACTCCCCTTGGTGCTGGTGCATTGATATATGCAGCTCCTAAGGACGACGTACTGCTGGGCTACGCCGGGGCAACTTATACCTTGCTGGATACAGGCGGTAACGCAACTACAACTGCAGTGTTGTGCACCCCCAATAACACGGGTATCACCCCAGCCGCTGTTTCAAACGGTGCACTTGGTACTGCAACTGCTGCAGTTGAAGATGCTGCTGATGCAGATATCTGCCAGTAGGTCTATATTTCATTGCTCCGTGTTACTTGAGCGACCTTGGTGTTTTACTCTTGTAGCCTTTCAATAATTAGAGATTAGAAGGTAGCTAGATCTGGTTGGCTACCTTCTTCTTTTTTTAACCTCTTTTAGAAAGGCTAGAATCTTAAGAGCAACGAATAATTCAGGTAAACCCAAATATTGAAATCTACAGCTATAAGTCCTAGTAGAGTAATGATAAAGCTGCCCCAGAACATGAAAGTTTTAGCGTTTGCAGGTTTAGCGATAGCCTTATCTGCTGTGATACCTGCTTTACAGCTCAGCCGACTCAAGCAACTGGCTTCTACAGATGGAGTTTTGACATCTCCACAGCAAGAGCTAGCTCGACAAGAGGAAGGTCTTAAGCAGAATCTGACAGCCACAAGCCAACTACCAGATTTTGGGTATAGCAATCTTTTTGCTAATTTTTCATATCTAAGCTTTCTACAGTATTTTGGCAATAGAGATGTTCGTGAAGTCGTAGGATATACTAACAATCCTCAGTTTTTTGAGAATATCGTCGCTCGCGATCCTAGGTTTACTCACATTTATTTTTATTTATCGTTTGCGGTCTCTATATATGCTGCTAGTCCTGAAATTTCTGTGGCGCTTATGGAGCAAGGGCTGCAATCAATGACACCTACAAATCCAACAGACTCTTTTTATGTTTGGCGGTATAAAGCAACTGACGAGCTGCTGTTTTTAGGAAATGGTGAAGCCGCAAGGCAATCTCATTTGATGGCGACAGATTGGGCACGGCAGTCGCCTCTGCCAGAAAGTCAAGAAGTGGCAGAACGCTCCCTTAACACTGCAGAGTTTTTAGCTCAAGACGTAAACAGTAAACCAGCACAAATTAGCGCTTGGGCGCAGGTGTTATCTTCAGCAATTGATTCAAAAACGCAGCAGATTGCTGTTGATGCAATTGAAGCATTGGGTGGAGAGATTTTAGTCTCTGAAACTGGTAACGCAACTGTTAGATATCAAGTAATACCTGATGAGAATGAATCTCTGTCAGAGCAAGAGTAATTTATCGCCCAGTTAAAGGCGGAAATTCTATTCGCTGTGAATTTATCTGCTGGTCTAGTCTTGGAAGATAAGCACTCATGTCAAATACGTCTTCAAAGAACCGCGTTACAACCAAATTTTCTATTCGGGGAAGATAATCTTTTGGTAGTGGTCCATCAATATGGCGGCTAAGCACACCAAATCCAGAGCGTTGGCTACGAGGTTGCCAAGTTATAGGCGGCTCCTTGAGCCACTCGTCTAAGTGATTTGATGTGCTCATAGCCTGTAGCAAGCTGTCGATAATTTCAGCAGGTGGCGCTACATCTTCAACAGTGCTTAAGTCTTCCAAAGGAAGGTTAGCCCAAGCTTTTTCTAGAAGAGCATGACGATTGCTTGGTGTGAGCCAAGCCAGCAGGGCATATTTGGCAGATGTCTCTGGCAGCGCTTCTACTGTCTCTCGCAAAGCAGCACTATCCGCAGACTGACTCAACTGTAGCAGCACACTTCCTAGCGGCTTTGCAATGGATGTCCAGTCTGCTTCTGCTTTGGTAATGTCACCTAGCCACCAGTGCAGAGCGCCTCGATTTTGGTGGATGTAGGAAGATAGGGCTGTATCGCTTTGAGCAACTGCCTCAAGCTGGTCATATGTCTTCAGCGTTTGCTCAATAATCTGATCGGCGATCGCAGCCAGTGGTCCAATGCGCCAAACCGGACTACTGATCAGCAGGGGCTGTCGCACCAGCTCAAGGGCGATCGCTTGGGCGGCTAGTTCTGGTTTGCCCTGCTGCATCAGACTAAACCCCAGTCCGAAGAACACACCTTTTTTTGCGGGGACGAGTTGAGCAGAACGGCTGAAGGACTCCACCGCCATATCAATATCTCCCGCATTTACGGCGAGCCAGCCCAAATTAGAATGACCAAATTCTTGATAAGGCGAGACTTCGTTAGCGGATTGAAACCAAGCGATCGCGTCCTGGCGGAGCTGCTGCTGTTGGGCGGGGTCACTGGCCTGAAAGCTTAAATCTCCCAAGTTCCATCCCAGTTGGTAGGAATAGTAAGGCTCCCAGGGGGCAAGCTGATGGGCCTGAGTCAACTTTTCCACGAAGCCAGCCACATTGTCCTGCCGGAGTTGGGTAAAGCCGTCGCTGGAAAGTGCCCAGGCGCGATGTACCGGATATAGCCAGATATGAACGGCAACAGTGAACGCAGCCAGAGCGATTGCCATT
>JBCDFX010000049.1:0-14652 GCA_039177155.1 Cyanobacteria bacterium P01_H01_bin.119 | reverse complement strand
TTCTGACCGCCTCTGGTGGCGGTCAGAATAATGCGCCGCAGCGCAGCTTTGGGCATGCCCTGCAGGCACTGAAAAATAGCAGAATGCTCCGAGTCGGCAGGCAGTAGCCTAACGCCGTGCTTTTTAACTAGCGGCAGCACTACCGGGCCACCGGCAATCAGGGTTTCCTTGTTGGCAAGGGCAATATCTTTACCCGCCTGAATCGCGGCCAGGGTTGGCAACAGGCCGGCACAGCCCACAATTCCGGTGACGACGGCTTCGGCGTCGCCATAGGCCGCAACCGCTACAACCCCCTGCTGCCCCGTAACAATCTCGGGCTGAGGATCGACATCGGCGATCGCTGCTTTTAGCGAGTCCAGCTTGCTCTCATCGGCGATCGCCACAATTTCTGGGTGAAACTGTCGCACTTGCTGGGCCAGCAGCGCCACATTGCGGTGAGTGGCAATGCCCACCAGCCGAAATCGATCGGGGTGATGTTCAACGATATCTAAGGTTTGGGTGCCAATGGAACCAGTGGAACCGAGCAGAGTAATTGCTTTCACAGGGTTAGGCAAGTCTTTTTTATCACTATAGGCGGTGGGCAGTCACGAAAGCCAGAGAGGATTGAGTCTGCCCTAGCACGGCATAGGATAATAACCATAGCCCAATCAGTTTCAAAACCCATGAGCCTTAAAGACAGAATCAGCGACGATATCAAGACGGCAATGAAAGCCAGAGATAAGCCCCGACTAGAGACGGTTCGCAGCATTAAAAAAGTCATTCTTGAAAAAGAAACGACGGTCCGCCCCAGCGGCCAAGATACCCTTACTGAGGCCCAGGAGCTAGATATTCTCACCATGCTGGCTAAACAGCGTCGGGACTCCATTGAGCAGTATCAGCAGGCTGGACGAGAGGAGCTTGCCGAGGCTGAAGCCCAAGAGCTAGCGATTATTGAAGAATATTTACCCAAGCCGCTCAGCGACGAAGAAATTACTGCCGCCGTAGAGGCCATTATTGCCAAAGTTGGTGCCAATTCCCCCAAAGATATGGGCAAAGTGATGGGACCGGCTATGCAGAGCATGAAGGGCAAAGCCGACGGCAAAAAAGTGCAAAACATCGTGAAGCAAAAGCTGTCGGCCCTCTAATGCCGTATCGACTGCTGTATCGACTGACCGGTGACTTAAATGATCGGTGACTTAAATCTGATTGGCAGCTTAAATCAATGGCCTAAAGCGCTGCTAACCGGCGTCAGTGGAGGGTTGACCCTAGCCGTGGGCGCCGTGGATTGGTATTTGGCACCTGAGCTGTCACTCTCGCTATTTTATCTGGCTCCCATTGCGCTGTCGGCCTGGTTTGTGAATCGATGGACAGGTTGGACGATGGCGCTACTGGGCACCGTAGCCTGGTCTCTCTCGGATAGCGTTTTAACAGCAGATGTGTCAGCCGCTGTTCACCTGTGGAATGCCGTGGTGCGACTGATGGTATTTGGCACATTTGGCCATACCCTATCGGCGCTTAAGGCGGCCTATGACCGAGAGAAAACGGAGTCCCGCACTGATTCCCTCACCGGGGCAGCTAATCGTCGTCAGTTTATCGATGCGCTAGAGCGAGAGGCGGTGCGATCGCGGCGCTATGCCTATCCCCTGGCCCTGGCCTATTTAGATTTGGACAATTTCAAACAGGTGAACGATCACTGGGGGCATGCCGCAGGCGATCGCGTTTTGCAGCAAATTGCCCATCAGACAAAAACGGCGCTGCGAATTCCTGATCTGCTGGTGCGCTTGGGCGGTGACGAATTTGCCATCCTGATGCCCCACACCGACGAGATTGCCGCAAAAGCGGTCCTGGCCAGAATTTATCGGGAGCTAACCTACCTCAACCAGCAGTCTGACTGGGGGGTGGGCTTTAGCATTGGTCTGATTAGCTGTGACCCAGCCCCTAAAGAGATCGAGCAACTGATTCACCAAGCCGACCAACTCATGTACCGGGTCAAAGCAAGCGGTAAAAACCGGATTGAACATCAGCCTTTTCAGGTCCCTCAAGACAGTTAAGCCGCCTGAGGCAGAGCAACCTGGTCTAAAAACGAGAGAGGATAGCTTTTATCTTGAGCAAATCCCAGCACTCCCGGATCTCGATGCTCATAGAGCAGGCTGCCTGAGGCGTCAAACAAAAAGGTTCCTCCGCGCTGGGTCAAATAAGCCGCGGTGGGGACATAGGTGCGCCAGTGGCTCAGCACTTCTGTCATATTTTTCAGCCGCAGCGTTGCCAGCTCAAAAGGCCGCTGATGGCCCTTTCCTCCTGCTGCCTTAAAAAAGTCACCTTTAAGCGCGGGCAGGGGGCCCGCTTTAATCACCTCGTCGTCGCCAATCAGTTGGGGAGCGCTGCGATCGCCCCGGTAGCCGCGAAAAACCTCCGCCAAAGTGCCAGGACTGCCGATGCCGGCACACATCAGCATCAGATTTACCCAGGCATTTTGCCCTGGCTGAAGACCCGGTATATTCATCGTCAGGCCCCTATATAGATCAAGCTCTTGATGTAAATCCGCAGCGGCATCGACAAACATTTCGGCCTGAGGAAAACCCGTGTAGTCGCAAAATTTTTGGCCCGCGGTGCGATCGCCGATGCCTACGGCCCGCACAGCAATTCCCTGGTGATTGAGCCTGTCGCGATCGCGCTGAATCCACCAGGCATATTCTAAACTGTCGAAATCTCCTAGCTGAGGCCATACCAATACCCGCACCGACTGGTGCTCACATCCCGCCAGTACCGGCGCGATCGCGCCATCTTCAACCCGCTGTCGCTTAGCGTTTTTTAGCGTTTCGTAGCAGTTCATAGGGTTCATTCGTTGATTGGGCTGTTGGTTGAGCAGCAGGTTAGACATCATCTCATTGTGGGGTTGCCTCCTCAAAATCAAAGTAGTACACTTGAATTACTGAATTGTACGCCCACCTGTGTTCTGTTAATCAAGTTCTACCATTCAAGGAGAGTTGTTATGGGATACGATGCAACCTTGCAATCTATTAGTGAACAGTTTAAGGCGATTGCTCGAACTGGTGACATCGCTGCTCTAGTCAGTACCTTAGATGATGCCCGTCAGCAGCTCTCCGATGCCAAAGTCACCATGGCCTACTGGTACGCCTATCAAGATCTCAACTACCAGCAAGACTATGACGCCGCTGACTGGCTGCTAATTATCGTTAAAAATCTCCGTCAGCTGACTTCTTTAGATGCGCAAGATTTACCCAAGGCAGCTTAGGCCAAAGCAGTTTAGAGCGCCCGTCAGGCCATCAAGCCATCAGGCCGTATAAGGGCTGCCTTTTCCATTAGCGAGAACCCCGCAGAACTCAGCTATGATAGGAAAAATTAAGTTTTGCTAATTATGGCTGCTAACGTCGAAATCTACACCTGGAGCACTTGTCCCTTTTGCATCCGGGCCAAAGGCTTATTGGACAGTAAGTCGGTTACCTACACCGAATATTGCATTGATGGTGATCAGGCGGCACGGGAGAACATGGCGCAGCGGGCGCACGGGCGGCGCTCACTGCCGCAGATTTTTATCAACGACCAGCATATCGGCGGTTGTGATGATATTTATGCCCTTGAGTCCCAAGGGAAGCTCGACAATCTGCTATCTGCGGCATAAGCAGCAAAGTACGTTAACCTGAATCCCAAGTAGGTTTTATAGCAGCCGAAGGAACAATTAAGACAATGCAAAATACTCGCCTGAATACGTTAGTAACGGTCACGGGCGATCGCTTGCGAGAGTGGTTAATTAATCCCTGGCGGCGGGTATCTCTCAGTATTATTAGCCTTTTGCTGGGTAATTTTTTTGCGATCGCAGTTTCCTCCGTTGCTGGACAAACCGCTGATTTAGATATTGTCCTATCCCTAATTCTGCTGCTGTTTGTAGAACTGATTAATCGCCTGGTTTATCGTCGCTCTCAGCGCAGTGCTAGCGACAGGGCGCAGCAAAAATCCCTGCCCCTGTCCCTACTCAACGCCTTTAAAATCGGCTTGGTCTACGGTCTGTTTGTAGAAGGCTTCAAGCTAGCCAGCTAAGGGCCATTATTGATTTGAATTTTGCTGAACCTACAGCTGCCTCGTGATTTGGTAAAGCTCTCTGGCATTGTCAGTAATTGCCGGCCAGTCTTGACGCTTTAGGGTTTGCTGAGGAAATAAAGCGCTGGAGAGCCCCACGGCAATTGCGCCTGATGTCAAGAGATCTGCTGCATTCAGCCGAGTGACTCCCCCCGTTGGCAGCAGCGGGATATGGCCTAATGGCCCTCTTAGCGCCCGTAAATAGGCTGCACCCCCCACAGCCGTAATCGGAAAAACCTTGACGCAAGCGGCCCCCGCCTGCCAGGCCCTCACAATTTCCGTTGGCGTTAAAGCACCTGGAATAAAGGGAATCCCGGCCTGATTAGCCAGGTCAATCAGCGCTGAGTCGGTATGGGGTGAAAAGCAAAACTGCGCTCCCACCGCGATCGCCCGTTCTACATCGGCGGAGGTTTGCAGCGTGCCCGCACCAACCGTACAGTCTGGCAGGGCCGCAGCCAAATGTTCAATCAAATAGTCAGGCTGCTCGCTATTCCAAGTGATTTCAATCAGATGAAGGCCCGCCTGGGCGACGGCTTGAGCCATTGCAATTCCTTGTGCAACCGTAGACGTACGAATCACTGCGATCGCTCTATGCCGGCTTGCTAAGCGCCGCCAACGTTGCCGGTGATCCGCTTCCATCTGCCCAAATTGCACCTCATTTTAATGGACGCTTTTATAGACGCTATTCGTCATCTTCCATTGCTAGGGTAGCTGGGATAGGCTCTCCGGACTTTGCAGAAACAATCACAACAACAACGGTGATATTATCTCGCCCGCCCCGCTGCTTGGCCGAACTGACCAAGGCAGTAACCAACATTTCAGAGTTTTCGATGGTTTTAAAGTGAGAGGCAATAAGGTCGTCGGGCAGCTCTTCAGTCAACCCGTCACTGCAGAGTAATAGGCGATCGCCCGTTTCAACAGCGAGGGGCTGAATATCGATCTGGGATAAATCTTCCCGTCCTAAACATTGAGAGAGCACATGTCGCCAGGGATGATTACGAGATTGATCAGCCGTTAGCTCTCCCTCTCGAATCGCCCGTGCTACCCACGTATGGTCTTGGGTAATCTGCTCCAGCGACGACCCCTGAAACCGATACAGCCGAGAATCACCGACGTGGGCGCACCAAGGCTGAGCCTCATAATCAAACAAAAGGACAACCACAGTCGTGCCCATATCTGCACGCTCTGGATGATGCTTTTGATCCTTTAGGATAGCTTCGTTAGCGCCTAGGCAAGCTTGCTGAAGCAGCTCACGGGCAGAGCGATCGCCTTGCCAGTGGAGCTCCAAAAAATCGCGAATAGTATCGGTCGCAATTCGGCTAGCTTCTTGCCCCCCTGCATGTCCTCCCATCCCATCTGCAACAATAAAGAACCGTCTTGACGGATCAATATAATAGCTGTCTTGATTGCTGTTGCGAACAAGCCCAGGATCGCTCAACCCTGCAGATAAATGTTCCATTGCCGATTCGTTCTGATTTCGTCTAGGGACAAGCCAGATGAGAAGCCACGGGGCCAATCACCAACGCCATGGCAGCACCACTGTACAACAGCTCCCACTCAGCGCTGGTATCAGTTAAGGCATGCGCTCGGCTCGGGCTAGCTTCAACATTAGCTTGACCAGAGCGATTCCAGCAAAAGCCGCGATCGCTGCGGCAATAGCCGCCAGCCAGACAAATTCATGAACCAGTAAAAGAGTTGCAGAGAGGGTAAAGGCACCAACCAACAGCGTATAGTTGGTCGCCATATTAACACCGCCGACCCGCCTAAGAATGCGGTCAGTTTCAATGGAGCGCACTCGCACTCGCACGTCACCCCGCTCCAATTTATCTAAGGTGTCTTCGAGCCGTCGGGGTAGCCCCAAAGCTGTACTACCAACTTGGGCTGCTTGGCGACCCAGTTCCCCCAGAAGTCCATTGGGGTCGGACGAATTGCCACTGTTCATAAGTTGATCTGCAAACGGTTTAGCCGCTTCCATAAAGTTGAAGTCTGGATCGAGTCCTTTACCCACACCCTCTAAGGTGGAAAACGCTCTCATTACAAAGGTAAATGTAGCCGGAAATCGAAATGGTTGGTCGTAGGCGATCGCATAAAGGTCGTCACTAATCGCCGCCACTGACTGTTCTTCAAAGGGCTGATCCATCAAGTTATCCAGAATGTACTGGATTGAGCGACGGACTGGCCCCATATCGTTTGTTTTGGCAAGCGCACCCAGCTCAACCAAAGACCACATCACCCGTTCTGCGTCTTTTTGAGCTACCCCAAAAAAGGTCTGCATCAGCCGCTCCCGCGTAACGGGCTGCACTTCGCCCATCATGCCAAAGTCATAAAAAATCAGTGATCCATCTGGTGGATTAACTGCAATATTGCCAGGGTGAGGATCAGCGTGGAAAAATCCGTCATTAAGAAGCTGATGCAGATAAGCTTGAGCACCCAGCTGAGCCAGACGACTCCGATTTAGCCCAGCAGCTTCTATGGCTTCATAGTGGCTGATTTTAATACCCGGCAGATACTCTAATGTCAAAATCCGGGGAGAAGCGTAGCGCCAGTAAACCCTAGGCACCCGCACCCAGTCTTCGCGACTAAAATTGCGCCTAAAGGTGTCAGCATTGCGACCCTCATTGAGATAATCAATTTCTAGCCAAAGAATCCGGCAGCACTCTTCGTAAATACCGAGCCAGTCACGGCCCCTGCCCCATTCGGGATGACTCTGAAAATACTGAGCAATCCCTTTAAGAATTGCCAAATCAATTTCAAACAGACGCTTAAGACCAGGGCGCTGAACCTTGACAACTACGGTTTCACCAGAGTGAAGCTCAGCCCGGTGAACTTGGCCCAAACTAGCAGCAGCCAAGGGCACCGGCTCAAAGCTACGATATAGCTCATGCAGAGGTTTACCAAAGTCAGCTTCGATAATTTGCTTGGCTTTCTCATAACTAAAGGCCGGAACCCGATCCTGCAGCTTTGAGAGCTCTTCAACATATTCAGCGGGGAATAGATCTGCTCGAGTTGAAAATAGCTGACCGACTTTAATAAAGGTTGGCCCCAGCTGTAAAAGGGTTTCGCGAATCCAAATCGCCTGTTGCCGTCGTCGCATCCCCTGCTTTTCAGGCGTCAGATAAGCACCGCTGTATGTCCAAGGTTTACTGTAGGCCCAGCGAGCAGCCATAAGCCGCAGCATAAATGACCAAATATCGACAAACCGACGGGACCTGGAATAGCGATTACTGTTCCAGCGATAGGCACTGTCGTTGTAGTACTGAGACGCTCCAGAGGGTGCATCAATAACAACTGTATTGGAGCTAGATGGCACGCTCTGCCCAGTGGTAACAGAGGGACGATATGCAAAGCTCTTCACTGAGCTGTGAGCATCGGCAGACTCAGAATGTTCAACATGCCCGAAGTCTGGGCCGCCAAAATGCTGTTTGTGGGAATCAGAATCCTCGGAAGTGCCAGAGTCAGCATGACCACCAGACTGTGTACGACCACTAAAGTCAGCATGTCCGCTTCCTAGTGAATCAGCGTAAGCAAGCGGATGAACTGAAGTTTTTGGGGTTTCTGACTTGTCGTCAACCCGATGACTGCTGGTACCTGGACGATCGACAGACTGCTGATGAGAAGAGACAGCCGGATTAGCTGGCCCAGCAGACTCCGAGGCGTCAACCATAGCGCGATCGCCGTCCTCAGAGGACGGGCTACCGTCAGCAGACAATTCAGCTTGATTAGATTCGCTCGACAGGGCAGACACTCAAACTCCTATACAACAGGCGCTATTAATTGGCGACAAAAAATCAGAACGGCAGTTGTCAAACTGCTGAAAACTAAGAAGACGCAGCGCGATGCTGCTGTAAAGATGCCCTTACCTGAGCAATTTCAGCTCTTAGATTATCGATAGTGGCCTGTAAATCGGCGCTTTCAGCAGCCGGATAGGGTGCCGCATCTGTCGATGGAGCAGCCTGACCAGACGTTTCCTCCTCTCTGCGGGCTCGCTCCATCACCTCTTCTGTAAACTGGCGCAAGTTTTCTCTTTGCTCGGCATCAAAACGACCTAGCGCACTGAGGCTATCAGTCATAGCCTGCTCAACACGCTCGCCAACAATGGTCGCTAGGGCACGACCGATAAAAAAGGCGTGAACCATCGGGTTACTCATAAAAAGTAATACTAAGTCTTCTTATGCAACAAATTATAACTAAATTATGGCTCTAATCTCAGAATTGACTAGGACCCAACTGAGTTCTTCAGACCTAGTTAAGGATCATAGTCGCTCTAAAGCTGACACCGGTTGTCATTAACAGCGGTAACTAATCAGCTTGCCGATGATTCTGAGGAATTCACCGTGCCCTCCATATCAAAAGGATCAGAAGGTTGTAGGTTTGGCTCAACAGTCGAACTAGGGGCTAGATCCAGATTGGAAGGGGGCTTTTGAGGCAGATCCTCTGCGGGTGGGCTATCCGGACGAATAGGAGCGGGTGCTTCTGGCAGAGAGGGGGTGACGGTTGGATCAGTGACGGTTGGGGCCCAGTCGTCTGGGCCATCAGTAACTGGGTTAGACGATCGCTCAGCGGGGTCTGCATCTAAATCTGAGGGAGTAATTGGAGGCTGCGCTGAGGGTACAGGTGAATCGTCAATTGGTTCAGAAAGCTCACGATTACCAGCCTCAGACGGAGGCTGATTCGTTTCAGAGGTTAAGGGAGCGGCTGGCTCTGAGGGAACAGGCTCAGGTCGAGCATTAGGAGGCCCGTCGTAGTAGGGATTGAAATCAGAATCAGATTGAATTGGCCAGCCGTCTTCGGGCGGAAACCCCTGCTCAGGAGATAGACGCAGCTTAGCGTTGCCCCCCGCAGGATAAAAGCGAATTAGCGCCCCAAAGCCTAGCCCCACAACCGCCGCGATCGCGGCTACAGAGACCAGCACAGAAAACCGCCCCGTTCCCCTCTGGTGAGGAGTGGATTGTGGAAAGGGCGGTTTGGTGTTCAACATAATTTGACGATAGGTTTAACTGCAATCCGCCAGAGCTGGGGCACTAAAGCTGAGTCACTAAAACTTGCAACTGTCTGGAGTTGATTATGACATCTACTAATCGAACTGCGTGCCGGTTTGGTCAGCAATCTTTAATGACTGTCGATCTTCAATGACCATCGATCTTTAGTAACCGTCAGTCTTTAGTGACTGTCAATTTTTAGTGACTGTCGATTTTCAATAACCGTCAATCTTCGAATGGTGTGGGAAGTGGATAATGGGCTTTCAGAAAGGCGATCGCCTCCTCACGAGTCTTCGACGTTCCGTCTAACATAGCGTCCTGTAGTACGCTTAGTAGTACCTTATACTGCTTGCCGGGTTGATATCCCAACTGCTTTAGATCATGGCCGTTTAAGGGCGCTTTCACCTGGGACCAGCGGGTGAGATAGGCCCAAATAGTTTCCCCTAGCGGGCGGGGGTGGCGGGCACCAATTAACAGCAGCAAAGCCACATCACGCTCCCGCAAACAGCGGGCAATCTGGCTAGGCAAACTGGAGTGAGCTAGCTGCTGGTGTAGCTCAGCTTCTGCAGAGTCGAGCTGTTTTAGGCGTTCCTGGCTGTCTTCTGGCAGCTGGAGCGTTTGAGCAACCTGGATGCGAGCTGCAACATCTAAGTGGGTCAGCACAATTTCGAGCCGCAGTTGCCAAGGCACAAGCTGAGGATAGCGATCGCTGACGCGATCTAACCAATCAGACAGTCGCCGTAGCTGATGCCACAGGCGATCGCTCAAGGCTAAGCGGCTGTGCAGACACTGCAGCGCTCCAAGCTGATCCAGCAGACGCAGCGCAGCAGGCCAGTAGTGCGCTTCAAAAATATATTTCAGCTCCCGTTTAAGGCGGGTTTGCAAAGCGGGAATCACTGCCACCTCAGCCTGCATTTGGGTGTAGATACCGCTGCTAATGGCGTGGTGAATGTAGCGCTCGGTCTCTGATTCCAGAGAAAAACCCAACCGCACCGCAAATCTCACTCCCCGATAGATACGAGTAGGATCTTCAATAAAGCTATTGGGATGCAGCACCCGAATATGCCGCTGCGTCAAATCGAGGCGACCACCAAAAAAATCCAGCAGTTCACCCCCAGGCTGGCTGAGTCGCAGCGCCATCGCGTTGATGGTAAAGTCTCGTCGGTAAAGATCCTGACGAATAGAGCTGGGCTCTACCTCCGGATTAGCGGCTGGATAAGGATAAAACTCGGTTCGCGCTGTGGCGATATCTATCATCAGCGACCCTAGCACAGGGTGATGATGCCAAATCAAAGCGGCAGTTTGAAATTTTCCGTAGGTTTGCAGTTCAGCTTCTGGATGCTGTGTCTGCACGATTTCAGCCAGCGTTAGGCCAGCCCCTACCGTGGCCTGCACGTCCAGCCCATCAACCACTAAATCAACATCCTGCAAAATCAGAGGTTCTCCAGCGTTCAGCAGCAAATCCCGAACGGCCCCACCAATTAGATAGAGATGCCATCCGCGCTGCTGTGCGGCCTGCGTTATCTGCATTATCATCTCCCAAAGCTGGGGATGGATAGCGGTCTGTAGCCGCGTAAGCAGGTCTTCAAGAGGTTTTGCTGCGCTATAGTTCACAGCAGAGTTGGGAGCGGCCTCAGCATCAATAAAATCTTGCTCTATTGCTCCAGAATTTCGAGCGTCCAAATCGGCAGGTGGATAACGGTTTTCAGGGTTAAGCTGGCTGTAGTAGAGCTGGCGTAAAGCATCAGTGCGCGTCACGATACCAACGAGGCGATGGTTGTCGAGCACGGGCAGCCGTCCAATATCGTAAGTCACCATCAACTGCTGAATCTCAGGTAGGCGCGTGTCGGGGGCAATGGTTTTGACCCGCGTAGTCATATAGCCCTTAACAGGAGCATGGCCAAAACCGTAATGCAGCGCCAGCTCAATATCACGGCGGGAAATCATTCCCACTAGCTGGTCGCGATCATTCACTACGGTTAGTCCGACGTGACCGTAGCGCAGCAAAATTCGCTGCGCATCAACAATTGACGTGTCGGGGCGAATCGTACGAACCGGAGCAGACATTAAATCCAGTGCCTGAGGGGCGCGGGGCAGGCGATCGCGAATATTTGCGACCGTTTGCTGAAAGACAGCCTCGGGATTATCAGTCTGTAGAGTTGCTGCTGCTGCCCCAGCGTGGCCACCCCCACCCAAATTCCCTAGCACATGCCCAAGATGCAGGGCGGTTGGCCCATTACTTGGCTGATTATTCGGCCTAGAGGCCAACCGCGATCGGCCAATCAGCGTCAGCTTGCTTCCATCGGCCGGGCTGGAGACTGCTGGCGAGGGTTTACCCGCCGCTGCGCCCAGCAGCAGCACATCGCTTTGGGTCGCAACCATCAGCTGCCCGACCAGACTGGACAAGCCCGGTACCCTTCCATGGGTGGTCAGCAACACGTATGCAAAAGTTATACCGTCGTGGATTTCGTGGGTCAGCTGATTTAGCGCTGCCGGCAGCAGCCGTTGCAGCTGGGGAGAAAGGCCGGGTTCAGCAAAGTCCGCGATCGCTCTCAAACTGGCACCCTGTTCCATCAGCCAGGTTAGCGCCTGGGCATCCCGCACCGTTGTTTGCGCAAATGTTAAAGATCCCGTATCCCCGTGAATGCCCAAGGCCATTACTGTGGCTTCAGGCACGCTTAGGACAATACTCCTCTCCTTCAGAGCTTCTACCACCAGAGTCGTAGTAGCGCCAACGGCTTCAATCTGAGTGTAAGTAGCTGGGATATTTTCCCCATCGCCGGCATCTTCATTCGGGCGCTGAACCGAATAACCGACATGATGGTCGTATATCCAGATCGGACATTGATTGGCCACAGCGTAATCAACCCAGTCCGCAGCATATCCTAGGCGATCGCGCTGATGGGTATCCACAATGGTGAGCGATCGCAGTTGACTGATCTCCACCGCCCGCCGCTCAATCAGCGCATACTCGTCTCGGTGCAGTGCCAAGAACGCCCGCACTGCCGGAGCACTCCCCCCGGTTAAGACTACCCGTGAGCCGGGTCTTAACCGGGTTACCGCAACCGCTGCCCCCAATGTGTCAAAGTCAGCGGTTTCATGGCACAGGACCAAATCCATAAACTTTCTCATGCGGGCTAATTATCTGATAGCGTACTATGCAGGGCTGAGTTGCTGTATTGAGAGGGTTAATTAAGTAATGTCGATTGTGTTTCAAATTGCGCTGTTGGCGCTGGTCGTTCTGTCTTTTGTTATGGTGATTGTGGTACCTGTCGCCTATGCTTCTCCGCAAAACTGGGAAGAATCGAAACGATTGATTCTTCTGGGTTCCGTCGCTTGGATACTGCTGGTTGCAGTTGTAGGTGGCCTTAACTATTTTGTTGTTTGATTAATTAAGCTTGGCTCGTCATGGCAATTTTTGAAGGAAGTTTTACCAGCGATATTCCCCTGCGATTTGCCATCGTAATTGGGCGATTCAATGATCTGGTGACAGGGAAATTACTGGCCGGTTGCCAGGACTGCCTCAAGCGTCACGGTGTTGATGTTAACCCAGATGGTGCTCAAGTCGACTACGCTTGGGTGCCCGGCAGTTTTGAGGTGCCCTTGGTTGCACGCCAGCTTGCAGTCAGTGGTCGATACAACGCCGTTATCTGTTTGGGCGCTGTTATCCGAGGTAGCACTCCTCATTTTGACTATGTGGCAGCGGAGGTGTCTAAAGGCGTTGCAGCCGCAAGCTTACAAACTGGCGTCCCCGTAGTTTTTGGCGTACTGACAACTGACACCCTACAGCAGGCCCTAGAGCGAGCAGGTATTAAGAGCAATTTAGGCTGGAGCTACGGCATGAGTGCTCTAGAAATGGCAACCCTAATGCATCAGATTCGTCAGGTTCCGTCTGCGTCCCAGACCAATGGGCTAGCTGGATATGCCGCGCCCCAACAGCTGCCCGGAGCCTCGGTCACTGCTGAGAAAGTTAGCTAAAATATAGGATAGCTAGAACACAAAAGCACCAATTTTAACGCTGTCAGTTGACACTGCGCACTAAATTTGAAATTCTAAATAAGGCAAGTATGCGGGTGTAGCTCAGTGGTAGAGCGTCACCTTGCCAAGGTGAATGTCGCGCGTTCGAATCGCGTCACCCGCTTTTAAGCTAGCTTCAGCAGTTACTCATCTCTCCAAAGATGGGATCAAGAGGCGAGAAGGATGAATCTGAGATAGGTTCTTATATAATCTTTAAAAAAATTATTCCGATACTGATTCTCTTTGATTAATTCGTTGCTATCGTCTTAGGACGATAACCGGGTGCGGTTTAGAGTGAATCTGTGTGGTGTTTAGAGGAACTTCTGGTGGTTACTCATTTTAGATAGCCTCAGAATATCGAAAGTCATGTCGAACTTAGCATTGGACTACGCTCAGGAAGAGCGATTGTCAATTAAGGCGGAGGCGGCGGCGGGCAGTTTCCGAGCGATCGCGCTGTGGCTAAATGAGTATCTTGTGCCGCAGCAGATTTTTGCCCAAGTGAGCGCGGCGTCTCAACCTGCCTGCCTGCAGGTAGTTGTAGAATTTTACCGACTGCCCCACCGCGATCGTCTGGTGCGTTTTCTGTGTCATCGGCTGTGGCAGCTTAACTCTGAGCTAATCGAAGGGGTTCATATTATGGCCCGCACGGTCGGCCAGACCCGTCCGCAGTGGCACGAAAAGATTCGCATTGCTACCCCAGCCTCCCGCCGAGCTAAGGTTGCGATCGCCAAGACCCAGCCCCTTCGCTCCCGTCCCTTACCCCCCCAAATTAACGCTCAGACTAACGCTCAGGTTAAGCCAGCTCCCTCTCCCTACACAGCTGTACTCCATCGGCACATTAAAGTCGTGCGCACTTTACTGCTAAGCGGATCGGCCGTCGCTGCATTTTTATTTGGCTGTTTTGCAGAGGTTATGGTGTCTCGTCCAGGCCCAGCGCTGCCAATTATTTCTCAAATACTGCCGGATACCGACCCTGCCGTATCCAACCCTGCTGTCGAATCTAATTCACCTGCTGATAATGACTTCCAGCTAGACGGGGAAGCGATCGCCGTCAGCTATGACCCTGAAGCTAACGTTCAACTTTCTCAGCCTCAAAATACGCTAGGCCCAGCTGAACTAGCTGAACCCCAGCGGCCGAAGCATATCCAGGCTCCCCTAGAACCTGTCGCAGTGATTCCCCATCAGCACGTGATGTATCCCGGTGATGCCAACGTCACCCTTCTGTTTAGTGGAGAAATTGACTTAGACACCCTGCCCTACGATGCGGTAGAGGCCGACAGGAATATTTTGGGTGCTTTGGCTGATTACCAACAGGTTGATATTGCCATGATTTCCCTAGGCGATCCGCTGGCCGCCGCTAGCACCCAGCCCCGTGAAGAGCTATACGGTTATCAGCGTCCCGACGCCATAGACATACTCAAAGACGCCGGGATCGATATGGTTAATCTCAGCAGCGACAATTTACTTACCCTGGGAGACTATGGCCTCGAAGAAACCCTTGACGTTGTCGATCGAGCCGGGCTGTACCGAGTGGGCGCTGGGCGGGATGCTCAGGAAGCCCGCCGTCCTGAAATTATCG
>JBCDFX010000048.1:0-14782 GCA_039177155.1 Cyanobacteria bacterium P01_H01_bin.119 | reverse complement strand
TTAGGCGCTTTAACTAGGCAGCAGGCTGGCAATGCGCTGCCAGCTACCGGGCCCAAACTCTTTTTCAAACTCGGCCATAATCCAGTCAGCTTTCTTACCCAGGCGGCGGGCGCTCTTGCGGAGATACTGCAAATACACTTCCCCCTGTTCATAGGTAGGGCGCGCTCCAAACAAAGAGCCCCGATACCACTCCATCCGGGGACGTCGCCCGCAGTGCTCGAAAAACTGATGTTCTGCCAGCGTCGGTGCATACCCCCCTCGAAAAGCCCGGCGACGGTGGCTGTGAAACAGCTCAATTAGGGTGGGAATATCAGTAATCTGATGGGCCTGTTCCCGCGAGTAAATTTCCACCATATTGTCCAGATTTACCGGACGCTCCGATACCCACTGGTGGTCGCAGTCGGGACACTTGGCAATAAACGCATACACGATACGCCCGCACTGGGGACAGGGCTTCATCGGCGGCGGGCCGCTGCCTTCAGAAGACTCTTTTCGCAGGGGCAAAGCGTACGCTTTGATATCTTCCGGAAAGCCTAAGCGCTCCAGATTGCCTGCCTGATCCAGAATAAGGCCGTACTGCTTGCCCGTTTGCGGCGAAATTCGCATCACCCGGCCAATCTGCTGAAAGTGTAAGGCGCTGGACTGGGTAGGCCGCAGCATAAGTCCGACTTCCACGCTGGGTTCATCAAAGCCAATGCTGATTACGTTGCAGGAGGTCAACACCAAGATATTTTCATCCCGCAAGTCCGCGTACATGCGCTTGCGATCTTTGATCGGCGTTCCTCCCTCTACGGTTTCTGAGGCAATTCCCGCCTGGTTAAATGCCTCTGTTACGTGGCGGGCATGTTCAATATCCACACAGAAGGCGATTGTGCGCCTGCCTGATGCCAAACGCTGCCATTCTTCAACAATTCGGGTAATTAGCTCAGGGCGATCGCAGGCATTTTTTAAGCCCGATTCGTCATAATCGCCGCGAACCGTCTTAACGCCCTCTAAATTGGCGACGCCATCTTGAGGCATGCTGAAATATTTCATCTGGGCCAGATAGCCCATCTGCTGCAGATCACTGGGCACTGGAGAGGAAACCAAAGTATCGAGATGTTCCCCTAGCTGATCTTTACCCAGCCGCTCTGGAGTGGCCGTCATCACCAGATGCACCGCATCGGGATGGGTTTTATACAGCACCTGCTTACCCACCCGGCTAAACAGCGTCGTATGGCCCTCATCGTAAAACACCACGTCGGCAGGCCACTTGCGCCACCACCGCCGCTGGGCCATCGTTTGCACGCTGGCAATCTGGATAGGGGCCTCATGATCTTCCGGCCAGCCCGCCTTAATAAAGCCGCAGTGCAGCCCAAAGGACTTCATCTTTTCGTAGGTTTGGCCCACCAGCACATCCAGGTGCACCAAAAACATCAGCCGCTTGCCGGCATTTTCGGCATGGGCGCAAATCTGTCCGCTAATCACGGTTTTGCCTGCTCCCGTCCCCGCAATAATGGCCACTTTTTTGTGGCCTTCATTGAGCTTGCGATAGAGGTCGTTAATCAGCTCGATTTGATACGGCCTGAGCTGAGGCGGATTAAGCTTAGAGGCGGCAGGCTGATTGGGACTAGATGAAGTCTCGCTCATTTAAGAACGCTTGTTCTACACCCCACTTATCTTATCGGATGCCCCTCCAGAATGCGACATATTGCGTTTGTCGCGTTGCTACGGATAGCGCTTGGCAATGTAACCCTAAGTATGGGAGCCCCGCGACGCAGTCGAATGTCCTAATCAGCCCTTCGACTGCAATAGATTTGTCTCCCTTAAGCCCGCACTATAAGGCAGCGGCAAACGCATCCTTCAGAATGCTTAAGGCCCTACCTTTAGATATAACCATCTGCCGAAAGGTTCGGGCAGGGGGCATAAGTCAGATTGCTTCTGCGCCAACGACTCCAGCAATACTGAGTGCAGTGAACGCCCCAACCAAAGCTATAGATTTACAGTTTGAATTTTGAACTTTGAATTTTGCGCAGCGGCACCAGTCTCTAATCGTCCGGCGGCTTTTGGGCGACGAAGTAATAGTTCTGGCAAATACCGGAAAAAATAAGCCCCAGCCCCCGATCTAGGGGTTCAATGCCATTAGCAAGCCAAGACGAGTTGCCAAACCCGGGCAGGCGACTCCAAATATTTCTAGGGAGTGCGCCGTATCGTTCGACGGCCATTAGGTCAAAGTCAGCCTGCTGACACAGTTGGACAATATCTCTCTGGGTGTAGCGATAAGCGTGATGATGCATACGGGGCAGGTAACTGGCCATCCATTCAATCAGACTGTAGGTATTGGGCAAGTGATAGCACAAAAACAGTCCGCCCGGTTTAAGGATGCGCCAAATCTCTCGCAGACTTGCGATTTCTTGCCCGCCAACTTCGCGCACATGCTCTAATACCCCAACCGATACAACCCCATCGAATTGACAGGCATCGTAGGGGAGCTTTGCGACCTCATCCGACGGGCCCTGGGCAAATTGAAATCCACCGGGCTCTAGCGTCTCTCGCAGAGCCAGCGAATGCAGAGCAAAGCCACTGGCTTGATACCCGGAGCGGGTCAAAAAGTAAGAGAAATGCCCGTTGCCGCATCCCCAGTCTAAAACCGACTGGCCCGGCGCCAGATATGTGCGAACCAGGCGATAGAGGCGACGATACTGATTGGCCCGAATCAGACTTTCAAACTGGAGCAGTCCGAGCGCGGGCGATCGCTGCTGGAGCGCCATTAACTCTTGTACAACTTGCTCGTCGCTGGGCCGATCGACTAAACCTTGAGTTGACTGAGCCTGAATGCCGTCCGTCATCGGATCCGCCTGCTTCTAATAACTGCTTCTAATAAGACGATGTCGGTTTGAAGGTGCCAACGGCGGCAAACCCGGCCAAACTAAGCCAGCCCATTACGTTGATGCGAGCATCAAATAGAGGCACATCAAACAGGCTAAACAGGCAAACGCCTAAAAAAGCCAGTCCGTACCCAACAAAAATATACTGATCTTGACTATATTGATCCTGCACTATGGAAGGCTGTTGAATATGGAATCTAACCGCTTCGTAACACAGCCGACCAATAATCACGGTAAACAGAATCGCCGTGGGTAAGCCCGCTTCCGCGGCAAGAGTGACCCAAAAATTGTGGGCATGGTTGATATTCTCATAGCCCGGAATACTGCCTGGCACATACATCAGCTTGTAGCTGCCCAGTCCCCATCCTTGCAGCGGTCGCTGTTGAATATAGCGGCCCGCAAACTGCCAAACCAGCACCCGCGGATCGTCTGTAAAAATGCCCAAGCTAATGGCCCGTCCGCCGATGCCCAGCCCCCAAACGCTTATAGCCAGAGTGGTAAGACTAATCAGTCCAGCGATCGCAATTAATCTGTGCCGGCGAGCTATCCAGCCAAAGCACAGCAGCTGTATCCCCAAAATTAAAATCCCGTTGCGCGAACCGGTAAAAAATACACCCGCCAAAATCAGGCCCATAGCAGCTATTAGGCCAAGCCACTCTAAGACCTCCCGTTGAACCGGTTGAACCCGCTGGGGGCGAGCCAGAGCATTTCTCGCTTTATCTACAGACTGATCCCCAGCCTGGCCCCCAGCCCGATTAAGGCGATAGAGCACAACGCCCAAGGCCACGCCAAATACCATCACCAAAAAGCAGGCCATGACATTCGGGTGATGAAATACCGCATAGGCCCGATGACCGTAGTAAAGCTGGTAAAAATTCCGCCAGCGATCGCGCTCAATTAGCCGGGCCATCATCGCCGGACTGCGCAGCCAGTACTCCACCCCGGCCCATAGGTTAATGGGAATTGTTGCAAGCACCAGCCCAATGGCCCAGCGCTCCAGCACTTCAACCGGGGCAGCAGCTCGTCTTAAAAAAATAGAGCAGGCCGCAAACAGTCCAAAATAGGGTAAAAAGTTGGTCAACTGCAGCAGCGCCTCGCCGTGAAAGCTAGCCCAAATCACATTCAGGGCCATTGCAGCTCCCAGCAGCACAAATCCCTGTTGCCACAGCAGCTGCCCAAAATCTGAGCCATAGCGATAGAGCATCAGCCCCATAAAGATGACCAACCCCGCCAGCCCCAGATAGATACTGTAAGGCAGACAAATCAGGCTAACCAAAATTAGCCCACTGACAGACCGCTCCGGTTTTAGAAACTGCATCATCCCTTACGAACTCAATATGCGCCATCCCCTAGAACGACGACCCAAATCGTTCGCAGCAGAATATATAGATCGAGCCAGACTGACCAGTTGCGGACATAGTAAGCATCCAGATTAACCCGCTCACCATAGCTCACATCGCTGCGTCCAGAGACCTGCCAGAGCCCGGTGATACCGGGCAGAACTTGCAAATACAGCTCAAATTTTTCTTCATAGTGGGCCACTTCTTCATCCACAATTGGGCGCGGCCCAACTAAGCTCATCTGCCGCTGGAAAACATTCCAAAGCTGGGGCAGCTCATCCAAGCTGGTGCGTCGCAAAAAGTGACCAATCCGGGTCACGCGCGGGTCGTCTTTTAGCTTATGCTCCCGCATCCATACCGCCCACTGATCGGGGTTTTCTCTCAGATAGCGCAGCAAAATTTGATCGCTGTTACGGTACATAGAGCGAAATTTCCACGCCTTAAAGTAGCGTCCGTTTCGGCCAATTCGGGTTTGGCCGTAAAACACTGGCCCCGGTGAGTCTAGCTTGACCAGCAGGGCAATCAGTCCCAGCAGAGGCAGTAGCACAATACCCAATACTACAGTGATGCTGTAGTCAATCAGGGTTTTGGTTAATCGCGGCCCCGGCAGTAGAAGTTGCTGCCGCACTTCTAAGCCCAAAATGCCGCCCAGATCTCGAGTGGCAATCCACAGGCTAGCTACCCCAAAGAGATCCGGGATAATCAGCATGTGATGAAAGGTTTGGCCATAGCGACTCAGCAGCGCCAGCAGCTTTTCTCTGGGCACCCCAGGCATCGCCGCGATCGCGTAGGGAATGTAGCGCTCCTGAGCCAGCATCGGGGCCATCGCCAGCCCGCCCACCACGGGAACCCCTTCAACATCGCCCCACTTCTGAGGATCATCGTCTAACACTGCAACTGGCTTAAGTCCCAGCCCCGGCTTTCGGTGCAGCATCCGAATGACCATCTGTCCGGTTTTACCGGCCCCCATCACCAGCACCGGATACCCCCACCACGGGCGCTGCTCAAAACAGCGACGCACCAGAAACCGCGCCGCCAAAACCGCCAAAATTGAGAAAGCCCACGCCAGCAAAAACACTCCCCGGGAATAGGCATCGCCTTCCTTGAACAGGAAAATAGCGGTCGAAAAGCACAGATAAATCAGCGTCGTGGTCAGAACCGTACGCCTCATCTCATCCACCGGACTAATCAAAACGCCTGGATATAGGCCGGCAACGGCATAGGCCAGCAAAATCACCCCCAGCACCGGCCAGAGCCGCCAGTAAATCATCGGATCAAACTGGCCGTTAAAGGCGAGCCGAATCTCAACACTGGCAAAATTTGCTACGGTCAGTGCCAAACTGTCCGCTGCCATCACCAACCCTAGCGTTGGCAGCGGACGGGTCAGTACCTTAAACCGCGATACTGTCGGCTGTATGACCTGATAGGTAGACATTTGGCCCCAATCCCCGTGCGTTTTACCGTCAATACTCTATGTCATTTCCCTCCCGAAAGCTCATCCAAGCCTGGTCTACAAACGCTGAAAATTTTTGGCGAAAGCAATCGATCCCAAACGCCTGGGCATGGTGACGCAGTACCCCAGGATCAAAGTTTCCCCTTTGCTCAAACCGCTCAATCCCCTTAGTCAAAGCTTCAACGGTTTGATGCTCAAAAAAAAGACCGGTTTTGCCGTCAATCACCGTTTCTACGGCTCCGCCCAGGCCGTAGGCAATTACTGGCGTGCCGGCGGCCTGGGCTTCGACGGGCAAAATGCCAAAGTCTTCTTCTGCCGCAAATACAAATGCCCTAGCCCGCTGTAAATAGTCTCTCAAGACCGAAAAAGGCTGATAACCCAGCAGCGTAATATTGCTATGACCTGCGGCGATCGCCTGAATCCGACCAGACTCTGGCCCATCTCCAATCACAATCAGCTTTCGCGTTGGCATCTGAGCAAAAGCGGCCACAATCAAATCCAGCCGCTTGTAGGGCACCAGGCGGGAAGCCGCCAGGTAAAAATCTTCCTTTTGATCGCCAATATCAAACGCCGCTACGTTGACGGGGGGATAAATCACCGTGGCCGAGCGACGATAGACCTTGTGAATCCGCCGGGCAATAAACCGGGAAATCGCAATAAAGTGATCTACCCCGTTGGCGGTGCGGCAGTCCCACTGGCGCAGCTGGTGCAGCATCCACCGCACTAGCCAGCCCCTAACGCCCCGTCCTGCACCCGACTCCCTTAAATACTGGTGCTGCAAATCCCAGGCGTAGCGAATCGGTGAGTAACACATACATAAGTGGAGCTGGTGTGGCCCGGTAATAACCCCTTTAGCCACCGCGTGGCTGCTGGAGATCACCAGGTCATAGCTCGATAGGTCAAACTGCTCAACGGCCAAAGGCATCAGGGGTAAGTATTGACGAAACCCCCGGCGGGCAAAGGGCAGTTGCTGAATAAAAGACGTCGTGACTGATTTGTTCTGAATAAAGCCGCGATCGCCCTCGGCTAAAAAGTCCACCAGCGCATATAAGTCCGCATCTGGATAGACCGCCAGCATCTGCTCCACAACCCGCTCAGACCCCGCGTAGCTGGCAAACCACTCATGGACGATGGCAACTTTCATCGGCGCTCCGGCTAAAGAAATCGCTTTAGGATAGCAGCCGTTTCTCGTCCAGTTTTCTCCCAGCTAAACTGCTGCGACCGGTGCAGCCCCCGCTCTGCCAAATCTTGGGCAAGACAGTCATCCTTTGCGATCGCGCTTAGGGCCGCCGCCATGCTTTTTGTGCTGTATGGATCGACGTAGAAAGCCGCATCCCCGGCCACTTCTGGCAAGGATGCCAGCTTGGAGGTGATCACCGGCGTGCCGCAGGCCATCGCTTCTAACACAGGAATGCCAAACCCCTCCCACAAAGAGGGAAATAAAAACGCTCTAGCATTGCTGTAGAACTTGGGCAGCGCAGCGTAATCAATATAGTCTAAAAATTTGACCCGATGGTTTAAGTTAAAAGCCTCAACCTTTTGTTGTAAAAAAGGCGTGTAGCGGCGATCGCGAGAGCCACCAATCCATAGCTCTATCTCTTGGTTTTGGCGCGCAAATATAGTAAAGGCATCAATTATCCGCTCAGTATTTTTATGGGCAGTATGGCGACCCACATAGAGGAAATAGGGAACTTTTAAATCATTGCTAAAAGCAAGATCGCCAACAGCGCCATCAGCTACCTTAGCTTGAAAGTGATGACTGTCGTGACTCAGATAAACCACCGATATTTTTGCCCGATCTATTCCATAAAACTGACTCAAATCTTGGGCCGTTGCCCGTGAACAGCAAATAATATGGGCGGCCTGGGACAAAACTTTAGGCACCCAAGTTCTAAAGTACTGAGTCGCAAACGACGACCGCTTGGGAAACCGCAGGGGAATCAGATCAAACACACACACCACAAACCGGCAGCCCTGCCACAGGGGTGCCTCAGGCAGCGGTGACAGCATTAAATTAACCTTTGCCTGGCGATAAAAGTGAGGCAACCGAAACTGAGTCCAAATCAGTCGCTTAAGGTGACCTTTAACGCCAAATTCGGGGCTAAAACCTTCAGGAATTGCCCATCGCGGCAAGGTCGCAAGGGCCTGGGAGCTGACTAAAAGCGGGTTGAGCTGGCCAAGCTGGGGGACAACATTGTAGGCATAGGTGCTGATGCCTGTGGGCTGCTTCATTAAGCAGGCTAGATTGACCAATAGCTCATAATTATCCATCGCCGCGCCCCAGCTCTACAGGTTCAAAAGCGTTAAGGCATTTTCCCCCGCCATTTCAATAACCGGGGAATAAGCATATTCAAAACCCGCATTGGAGAAGGCACTTTTTGCCAGCGCCAAAAGCTCTCAAAGGCCGTCGCCAAAAACTGTCTCACTAACTTGGCGTCTCGCAAATTAAACACTCGATTATGAACAGGATAAGAAATTTCTCGGCCGAGATCAGATTCAGTTTTCATCCGGGCATATCGCAAAATAGCCGTATCTGGCACATAGCCCAGCGTTTGCTTCAGCATGTCATTGGTTTCCCGGTGGGCTGCCACAATGCTGCCGATAGATTTTGTGCTTTGATATAGCCGTGAACTTGCCAATATCTGAGGCAAATAGTGAACCTTAGCCATCTTGCCGTATCGCAACCACAATTCATAATCCAGGCAGTAGTGGAGGGTTTCATTGAGCGGCCCAAATTGCTCAACTAATCGACGCCGAAAAAAGACCGCCGGCTGACAGAGATAGCACACTAGCTTAAGTTTCTTATAGTCCCATAGTTGGGTAGGATAAGAGCCAATGATATGGTCAGATTCATTTAGATAGGTTGCATCACCATAAATCAAGTCAACATCAGGAAACTGCTCAAACAAATCCTGTACTCGCTTTAACGCATTGGGAGCGTAAACATCGTCAGAATTAATCCAGCCAATAATATCGTTTGAGGTCATGCTCAATCCTTTATTGACGCCAGCGGCTTGACCTCCATCAGCTTCAGATATCCAGCGAAGCTTTGAATCGTATCGCCTTAGAATATCGACTGTTTTATCGGTACTGCCTCCGTCACAAACGACATACTCTAAAATAACCTCAGTCTGAGACAAGATACTTTGAATAGTGCGCTCGATAAAAGCACCTTGATTATAAGACGGCGTGATAATAGAAAAAGCGATCGCAGCATCAGAATCGGCAGACATTAGCGTTAGAAATTAGGGCTATAGATTAACTTTAAGTTTAAAGATGGGTTTCTGAAGCTTACAGCATATCGATAAAGCTTTATCCTGCAAACTCAGGGTAAAGCTCTTTAAGTAGTGCCTTAGGCAGCAAAATGATCACATCGTTAACAATCGGAAATGATGCGCCACAGTTTGGACAGTGGAGTTGATCATTTTCTCGATACAATGTCGTTTGGCTGGAGGTTTGGCTGGAGGCATCTTCAGCTTCCATGCCACAATCAGGGCATAGAAGCAATGCCTCAAGGGCAGTCGTCTCCTGGGCAATCGTTTCATGCGCAGTTATAGAAGGACTCCCTAACTGTAACTTGGCTTGTTTTTTGCAGGTTGCCCGAATGCTGCCGCCAATTACGGCGTTGGCAAAGTTGCTAAAGCTGACGCTATCGCCAAGTTTGCTGCTAATACGTCCCTGAAGACTGTCAAGGCGGATATCTCTATGTTTAAAATCTGATAGAGCATCTAACCACACGCCGATGGGAATATCATCATTTTCTAGAATCCCGTACTCCCGCTCTTCGCAATATTCCTCAGAAATAAAGCGTTCAATAAAGCGAATTAGCTTATTTTTCCGCAGCGCAGCTTTTGAATAGATGCTATCTTTTTGGCGATACAGAGAAACCTTAAAGCCTTGAAAAGGTTCCTCAGCAAAGAAGAAAATTCCGTCTCCCAAAACACGATTAATTTGATCGATCACTATCTTCGGCGTCGGGAAATGATGAATAAACTGATAGCAGAATGCCAGGCTAAATGCTTCTGGTTTAAACGGTAAATTACCCACATCGCAGCAGACTCGCATCGGCAGCCGGGGTCGGTTGAACAGTTCAGCAAAGTATTTTGCGGCATTGAGCTGATGGTACGAAATATCTACCGCAAAGCCGGTGGCACTATAGTCATTAGTGAGCACCAGCGATCGCTGACATCGCTCAGCCCCCAGCTCTATAAACGGCGATAAACTGCTAAGCTGCGGTTTTAGAGCCTCAATATCTCGGATGGTCGTATTAACTCTCTCTCGCAAAATTTGGTCATGTTCGTCTTTTTGGTAGTAATCAGGTAGCAGTACCTCTCCGCTGACATGCTGCCGGGCTAGTTTTTCCCTAAATTTGATTTCACCGCGCAGATTTTCAATCGATTGAGATTCCATAATTGTTGATGAGTGGGATATCTTTTGACGAAAAACTGAGGTGATTGAGCAGCTCAGCTAAACCTTCTTTAACAGGCCATCTGGGTCGCCAATCTAAAATCTCAACCGCTCGCTGAATATTAGCTTGAGAATGTTGAATATCACCCAGTCGCGGCGCCGAAAAGTGAACAACCTGTGTCCAATCTGGAATCAGCTCCTGCAAAATCTGAATCAGCTCTAGCAGAGAAACCTGGCTTTGGGTGCCGAGATTACAAACCGTAAACGAGCCGACACGGGCCGAGATTTTAAGCGCTTTTGCCAGGGCACCCGCCACATCTTGAACATAGATAAAATCGCGGGACTGGGCCCCATCCCCGTAGACCGTAATCGGCAAGCCGGCAAACATCCGTTGGGTAAAGGTCGATATCACCCCAGAGTAGGGAGAATTCGCAGCCTGACGCGGGCCAAACACGTTAAATAGTCGCAGCGCGATCGCTGAAAAGCCAAATTTTTCGGCAAAGAGTTTAAGATACTGCTCCCCCATCAACTTTTGCAGTCCGTAGGGCGTCATCGGCTTTAGAGGCTGGGTTTCACCGATAGGAAGCTGTCGCTGATCGCCATAGACGGCGGCAGAGCTAGTAAAAATCAATCGCGGAATTTGCCAGCGCTGACAAAGCTGAACCGCAGCCACCGTGGTTGACAAATTGTTTTGGTGGGAACTCACTAACGACTGCCAAGAGGCTTGAACCGAGGGAATCGCCGCTAAATGCGCCAGACCGTCAATCACCTCAGTCCCAAACTGATCTTCGATGGTGCAAGGCTCAGCCAAAATATCCTGCTTTAGGACACGTAGCCTGGCATGCTGAGGCAAATTTATCGGGACGCTGTTGGCAAAACTGTCGATTACTAAAACTTCATCTCCTGCTCTCAGCAGCACTTCCACCAGATACGACCCAATAAACCCACCACCGCCAACCACCACAAACCGCATGCCCTAAGCTGCCTTTAGCTGCAAAATATCTTGGTACCACCCTGTATACTGACACACCATTTGCTCCAAACTAAACTGCGCCACGGCAGCCTGACGCGCCTGAGCGCTAAGCTGGCGGCTTAGCGCTGGCCTTGTCAGCAAGGCAACAGTACTTTGTGCCATCGCTGCAGCGTCTCCGGGTGCCACCAGAAACCCCGTTTCGCCAGCGCAGATCTGCTCGGGAATACCGCCGACGGCAGTGGCAACCACGGGGGTACCACAGGCCAAAGCTTCTAACACTGTATTGGGAAAGGTATCCGCCTTCGCCCCGTGTAGATACACATCAGCAGCTTGGTAGTAGGCTGCAACAGCTTTATCCCCGTTTTGAAACGGCACAAACTGTAGTCGCGCTATGCCGATTTGCTCATCCGGTGCCTGTTCCCCCAGCGCTAGAAAAAGAATCTTTTCCTTAGGCAGTTGAACCGCAATTTGGCCCAGAGCAGAGCGCAGCATCTGAAAATCTTTCCAAGGATTTTGGCGAATGCTGGTTGCGGCAAACAGCAGAATTTTGGCATCCTCTGGCAGTCCTAGGGCACGTCTAACCTGAACCTGATTATCGGCAGGCTTAAACGTTGACGTATCAATTCCATTAGGAATCACCCGCCAATCCGCGATCGCCGGGGCCACCATAGACTGATGCACCTTATCCATTAACCAGCGGGATGGAGTGGCAATATAAAGCCGGCTTTTGGCAAAAATATCCCGCTTCCGCAGCCAGTTATAGCGGGTTCCATCCCGGACAATGGGAGGAATAATGGAGAGATCCGGGCAACTGCCGCAGCCTGTGCGCCAGCGATCGCACTCAAAGGAATGGGCACAGTGACCGCTGAGTAACCAAGCGTCGTGCAGGGTTAGCACCACTGGCAGCTTGCGGCTCAAAACTGGCAAAGCCCGTAAATCAAAATACCGACCGTGGAGATTGTGACCGTGAATCAAATCTACCTTCTCCGGCAAGAAATCCAGCAGATGATAGCTGGCCGGATAGTCAAAGTCTTCATGGCCTAGCCAGTGCTCGACCCAAAACCCAGGCCGCGCTAGCCCTAAGTGCAGCAGTTTGTGCAACCGATTGATGATTTTATGGCGGTTGCGCCGGCGTAGCGGCTGAGCTAACCGCTGCCAGCCCTGAGACCAGAGGCTGCCATATTGTCTGTGGGGAATTTCTAAAACGCTCAGTTCGTCGCTATATGAGCGGTCAACCGTTAGCCAAGCCCGCAGTCCTTTAGCGAGATAACCCTGGTGGAGAGATAGGGCTATCTTTTCCGCCCCGCCGCCGTGATCGGCGGCATTGACTTGGGCAATACGCAGCGAACTCATGATTGAGCCTTTGGCCAGCGTCGCTGCAGAAACTGCTTCCAGGGGCGCAGCCACTCTTTAAAGAACACGACAGGATTATGCCCAAGTGCCCAAGCCAGCCAGCGCCAGCCCTCAAGCCTATGGCCAGCCTGCAATAGCGCCTGCCCATAAGCAAATCCGCTGCGGGCAAATGCTTTTTGACTCGCCTGTCGAGCTCTAGGATCATCAGAAAACTGCTGCGCAGCACGCTGATATAGTGCAAGGGTTTCGTGAGCAAACGCTAACTTGTACTGAGGTGTTCGCGTCAGGCTAGTAGACACAATCCGAATATCGGTTAAACACTCCGGCAGAACGGCGCCGTTGCCTATCGTAAACAGCTTCAGCCAAAGATCGAAGTCATTGGCAAATACAAAGCGCTGATCGTAACCACCTTGGCAGCGGGCCGATTCTCGATGAAACATCACTGATGAATTGCCAAAGGGATTCGCTTCAGCCATCGCCACCCGCACCTCTTCAATAGTCGTCGGGGGAATCAGCTGGGTGATCGGCTCTCCCTGCTCATTAATGAGACGATACCCGGTTCCGAGCAGTACTAGATGACTAGCTCGACCCGTCTTAGACTGAAAAAAATCAATTTGACGCTCAAGTTTTTGGGGCCGCCAAAGATCATCAGTGTCGAGGACAGCCACATACTCACCGGTGAGGTGCTGAAAAGCGATCGCCCGTGCCTCGCTAAGATTGCTATGTTCAGGCGCATAAAAATACTTTAAACGTTGATCTGAATAGCCTTTAAATAGGGCTGCGCTACGATCTGTAGACTGGTTATCCCAAAAGATAAGCTCCCAATTTTCATAGGACTGAGCTAAAACGCTATCAACAGCTTCCTTAAGATAAGGCTCTCCGTTGTAGCAGTTCATTAAAACACTTACCAGCGGTCTAGTCACTAGCTGCTCAGAGATATTTCTCATACCAGCCTATCGTACGCTTCAAACCGTCTTCTAGCTGAACCGATGGACACCAGCCCAAAACGGCACCAGCCCGGCTGATATCAGCATATAGGCTCATGTTTTCCCCCTCCCGGTAAGGAATCGCACCAAAATCGGCGTTGCCTCTAGCGGTCAAATCGATAACCGTCTCAATAACTTCTCGGATAGATATAGGCTGCCCCGAGGCAATATTTAGAATTTGCCCATTTACATTATTAGAGTCAGATGTCAAGGTTTTGAAGACAGCATTAACAACATCTTCGACATAGCAAAAGTCTCTGATTTGTTCTCCAGATGAGGTAGGAAACGTCTTATTAAGCAAACAGCCCTGAATAATTTGGGGGAGGAAGCGCTGAGCGTTTTGTCCCGGTCCATAGACAAGAAACAGTCGCAAGATAACAGCCGGAAATGCCTCTGTGCGGTGCAGCATTTGTAAAAAATGAGTGCTTGCGGCTTTTGCCAGCGAATAGGGAGAGATCGGGCTTTCTCTCAAATTCTCACGCTGTGGTGAAGGGGCACCACCATACTCATCGCTGCTGCCAATCTGAATAAAGCGCTTTAAAGATGCGCTAGCAACCATTTCCACTAGGTTTTGCACTGCCGTAAAGTGATGGTCAATCAACAATCTTCCTCCAGCTTGAAAAAGCTGATGGTTAATGTAACCGCCTAGGTTAACAACATAGTCGTAGTCGTCATCGAGAACGCCTCGAAGTTGCTGTAGCTGAGTTAAGTCAGCAATCAGATAGCGCGTGCCACCGATACGCCTGATTGAACTGGGGGGATGGAGTGAAACACTGGTTACCTGCCAGCCGCGCTGAATGGCTGCATAAATTAAATGATGACCGATAAATCCGGTTCCACCAGCAATAAGTAGACGAGGAGGATTATCTACTTTTTCCAAGGTGCTGAACCAGAGCGCCACAAAGTCTCTAAACTGTCGCGATCGCGTTTAGTATCCATACACTGCCAAAATCCATGGTGCTGATATGCCACCAGTTCCCCTAGCTGAGCCGCTTTTTCTAACGGATCTCGTTCAAGAATCGTTTCATCTCCCAGTATCAAGTCAAAAAAGTCAGGCTCGATAACAAAGTATCCTCCATTAATCCAACCTTGGCGTATTTGTGGCTTCTCTTGAAACGACGTGACTTGTTCTCCGCTGAGCTGCAATTCACCAAATCGTGCACCTGGATGCACAGCAGTAACAGTCACTAACTTTTTACAGCGGCGATGGAAATCGAGCAACTGCCCCAGATTGATATCCGATACCCCATCGCCGTAGGTTCGCATACAAGTCTCATTCCCAATGTAGGGCCTCATTCGTTTGACTCGACCACCCGTCATTGAATGCAGGCCAGTATCAATTAAAGTAACCCGCCAATCAATTTGATCAAGCTGGTGCGGTGAAACTGCTCCAGTTCCTAAAT
>JBCDFX010000047.1:0-15008 GCA_039177155.1 Cyanobacteria bacterium P01_H01_bin.119 | reverse complement strand
GGCAGGGCTGGCTCGATCGGGGTGACCCCCGGTATTTGCAAAATAAGCTGGGTCAGAGTCAGCAGCGGGGGCCAGACCGCTTTTACAGAGAGTTTTTCCAAAGCCTTTGTTTGCAGGGAATTGCCCTGCCGATCGAAGAGCGGACGGCTGCCATCGCCGTAATGATTGGCGACGTTCCCTATCTGGGCGGCTGCCTGTTTCAGCCCCATCCGCTGGAGCAGCGCTATCCCCAAATTTCCATTGGCGATCGCAGCTTTGAGGCTATTCTCACTTGGTTTAGCGACTACTGCTGGCAGTGGCATGAGCCAACCGACTTAGCCCAGCCGGACTCTGCAAGAGAACCCATCCAGCACCCGCCGACGGTCACCCTGCCCCTGCTGCGTCAGAGCTTTCAATATTTTGCCAACAGTTTAACCAGCGGCAGACCCTACGCCCTTGCCCCTGAGATGGTGCAGGCCACCTGCGATCGCGTTATTCTCGGCCAGTTGGTCAGTCAGCTCGCCGATGGCCAAAACTCCGATTACCACCCCGATTATCAGGACGACAGCCAACCTAACGATGGGCAAAACCGCCGCCCAGACCAGGACGCCTTGACCCTGGCAAAATCATGGCCCGTGGGCTTGACCCCGGCGCTAGCTCGGCAGCTCAGGGGTGATATTCTGCCCAATTTTCAAATTCTTGATCCGGCCTGTGGGTCAGGAGCGCTGCTGCTGGGGGCGATGGATACCCTAGCTGGGGTTTACAAGGATGTTGAAGCCGCGATCGCGACATCCAAATCCCAGTCTCAGCCGGCTGAATCCCCCATTTTAGAAGAGCCTCAATCTGCGCTGACGCCTCCGGTAGCCCTGTGCCATCGTATTTTGACCCGCAATCTGTACGGCATTGAGCTAAATGCCTCGGCCTTGGAGCTGGCCAAGCTTCAGCTGCTGCTACAGGTGCTCAGCAAGGCTGAGCGCACCGAACTAATCCCCTTGCCCGTGATTGAATTTAATCTGCTGCCGGGTAATGCCCTCATTGGCATTACCCAGGTAGATGCAGAAGGGTTTGACCGGGTTGGCCGTCAGAGCCCGCCTGCCCCAGATGCCCAGGTGCTGCAGGGCAACCTGCTGCAGCCCCTTATGGCTGAAGACTACCGCACCATCGTGGCCGAAAAGCAGGTCAGTTTAGAAAACTATCAAACCCAAACTCAGCTCATGGCCGAAGTTGCCGCCATGCCCGAATATGCCCAGACGGAGTTTTTGCGCGATCATATCCAAACCCTAAATCAAACGGCCCAATCTAAACTCGATCGGCTCTTGCTGCAAGAGTTTAGCCAAAAGCTGGGCATCCGCTATCGTCAGCCCCGCCCCAAAGGTCGGACTCGCAGGCGAGTACTTACCCTGAGCGATATTCAAGATTTACAGCCGTTTCATTGGGGATTTCATTTTCACCAGAGCCTAAATCGACGGGGCGGTTTTGATGTCGTGCTGTCTGATTTGCCCTGGGGCGTTCTGCGACCAACGGCTCAGCAGTTTCTGCGGCAGTATCGGCACCTGGCCCAGCGAAAAAATCTCGATAGCAAACGCTTTCGGCGATCGCGCTCAAATCTGCTGCAGACCGATAGCGAACTGGCCCAGCACTGGTCCCGCTACTCTGGCCAATTTACCCCGCTTAGCCAGTACTTTCGCCGCTCAGGTCACTACCCCTACCAGCAGTTTCGCACCCCGCTTGCGTCCCAGTCTATGCCGCTTTATCTAGAGCGTTTGTTTATTGAGCGCTGCTGGTGTTTACTGCGGCAGGGTGGGGCAGGAGCCTTATTTTTACCGAGCGATCGCGCCCAGTCTTTAGTGGAGCCTTCTCTTAGTCAACTGCCCTTAAGTCAACTGATTAAATCCCGCACCAGCCAGCCTTCCTGGGAGATTAGCCACAGCCACCAGCAGTGGCCCTCCGGCAAACGCCATTCCTTGAGTCTGCTGAGATTCACCCGAACCCCTTCTACAGAGAGCCCAAAGCCGCCTGATTAAATCACAATATTTAATCGAGACCAGAGCGGTACTAGGGCTCAGACCCGCCATCAAAAATCGGGCGAATCGAGCCGTCGCTCCAAAATTCCAGCGCCCGATGCTCCACGCTGCCGTCGGGTAAGGTTGTACGGTGTAGCTTTGCGCCATGAAGCTCTGGTCCCTGAAGTTCAGCCCATTTAAAGTCGGCGTCGGTTAAATTGGCCTCCAAAAACGTGGCCTTCCAAAGCTCTGTTCCCCGTAAATCGGCTCCGCTCAGGTTAGCGTTGCGCAGGTTTGCTCCGTTAAGATTGGCATTTTGCAAGTTTGCCCGCTGCAAATTTGCCCCGGTTAAATTGATTCCTCGCAAATTAGCGGTTCGTAAATCAGCCCGCTGCAAATTTGCGCCGCTGAGGTTCGCTCGGTGCAGATCGGCCTGGCGCAAATCCACGCCGGATAGATTAGCCTCTGTCATATCGGCATCAGGCAGGTGGATAGATGCCAGGTTAGCCTTTGGCGCTTCGATGGCTCGCAGGGAAACGCCGTCTTTATGCAAATCTTGCAGAGCTTGCAGTCGGGCATAGCTGGTAAACACCTTGGCGGCGGCGGCGTTGTCAATTACCCGCCAGGCTTCGTAGTGCTTTTGAGCTTTGCGGTCCGGCGCGCCCTTGAAATATAAAATAACCGCCGCCACAATCGCGAAGGATTCGGCATTTTCAAAGAAAAGCTTGAGCGTTTTGCGCTGCCAAAGCCCCTCCGCAGTGTACTGTACGGCTTCACCTTCGACCCAAAGGGCGATCGCGGCTAGACACAGCACCGACACCAATACTGCTAGCCATGTGGGAATTCGCTGGATGCTTTTCTCTAGCCGTCGGGTAAGCTGTCGGGGATGCCAAGCCATAGGTTCTTAAACACAGCGCCAATCAAGCGTGGGAAAAGGCAAAAGAAACAACCGCAGCCCTAGTTCAAGTTTGCACTCGAAGCTTGCAACCGAAACTGCGCTTGCAGGAGCTTATTTTACCGTTTCCGCTGGCTTAGAGACTGACATCGTTTGGATGTTAAAGCTGGATATTAAAGCTGGATGTAAAGCCGCTCGAAAGAGCTGTTACATTGCCAGCCGATAGAATGGGTCGGGCGTAATCTCCCATACCTCCCCCGATCGGCAGAGACGAAAACCGAGTTTAAATAAATATACAGATCTCAATCAAACTAAATATAAAGAAAACATTACGAAATATTGATTTGCAAAATTTGTTTGGGATTATTTAATTAATAAAACAAAGCCAGCCAGTTTATAGGCTTTGACTTATAAATAAGAGCAGACACGGGGCAGCAGCAATTGCAGTTGCCCCGTTGTTTTTGTGCCTTACTGATTATTGTTATCGCGTTTTTGCGTCACCGTATTTGGGTGGATCATGCTGCCGTCTCAGACCCTTGTCGTCAAGATTGGGACCTCCAGTCTTACCCGCCTCAACACCGGACTGCTGGCCTTATCTACAATCGCAAGCCTGGTGGAAAACCTCGGCAGCCTGACCCGCGCCGGACATCAGGTGATTTTGGTATCTTCTGGGGCGGTGGGAGTGGGCTGTGCCCGGCTGGGGTTGACCGAGCGCCCCCGCACCATTGCCATGAAACAGGCCGTAGCTGCCGTGGGGCAGGGGCGGCTAATGCGGGTCTACGACGATTTATTTACCGGGGTCAACCAGCCTATTGCCCAGGTTTTGCTAACCCGCAGTGATTTAGTGCAGCGATCGCGCTACGTCAACAGCTACCGCACCTTTCGCCAACTGCTAAAGCTGGGAGTGATTCCCATCGTTAACGAAAACGACACCGTTGCCACTGACGAACTTAAGTTTGGCGATAATGACACCCTGTCAGCCCTAGTGGCGAGTCTGGTAGGGGCCGACTGGCTATTTTTGCTGACTGACGTAGACAAGCTCTACTCCGCCGATCCGCGCTCTAATCCTGACGCCAAGCCGATTGATTTAATCAACACCATTACCCAAATTAAGGACTTGCAGATTGAGGTGGGCGATCGCGGCTCTAACTGGGGCACCGGTGGCATGATCACCAAAATCGAAGCGGCCCGCATCGCAACCCAAGCCGGGGTGCGCACGGTGATTACCGAGGGCCGGCAACCGGGCAATATTGAGCGAATTTTAGCGGGGGAGCCGTTGGGCACTCAATTTGCCGCCCGACCCTTGCCCAACGCCCGTAAACGCTGGATTGCCAATAGCCTGATGCCTGCGGGGCGGCTATATTTAGACGACGGCGCGATCGCGGCCATCCGACAGTCCGGTAAATCTCTGCTGGCCGCCGGCATTCAAGAGGTGGAAGGAGAGTTTCAGGCCCGGGATGCTGTTGTGCTCTGCGATCCGTCAGGGCAGGAAATTGCCCGGGGCATTGTCAACTACAGTCAGGCAGAGCTGCGGCAGATTCAAGGCCAGCAGTCCGATAAAATTGCCAAAATTCTAGGCTACGCCGGGGCCGAGACCGTCGTACATCGGGATAACCTAGTGCTGAGTCCAAATTAGTGAGGTGCAACCGCTATGGAATGGCACGCAACCGATGCTCAGAGCCTGAGCATTATCGATCGTGAAATGGAAAATTATCGGTTCACCCCCGCCGAATATGAAATCGTCCGTCGGGTTGTGTACGCCACCGCCGATTTTGACTACGCGGATCTGATTCGATTCTCGGATCGGGCGTTGCAGTCGGGGGCAGCTGCCCTTGCGGCGCGCACCACCATTATTGTGGATGTGCCTATGGTTCAAGTCGGTATTGCTCCCCGAATTCAAGCCGCCTTTGCCAATCCGGTGTATTGCAGCATGGATGCCCTCACCCGCCCTCAAAAAGATAAAACCCGCACGGCCTGGGGGATTGAAACATTAGCCCAGCGCTATCCGGAGGGTATTTTTGTGATCGGTGAATCCCAAACGGCACTGGAGTCCCTCGTCGAGTTGATTGAGCTAGAGATTGTGCGCCCAGCCCTCGTGATCGGCACCCCCGCCGGATTTCGCGATGTCGATGTGCTTAAAGATCGCCTCCAAGACTGCCTAATTCCCCATATTCGGATTCATGGCCGCAAAGGAAGCGCCGTTGTTGCAGCAGCGGTGATGAATGGGCTGGTGGATTTGGCCTGGCAAGCCTATGGCCGCGATGTAATGACGCCTTAGCGCGTTTGCCCTAGCGCGTTTGAAAAATATTTTGCACCATTTGCCGATCGCTGCGCCGGGTGGCGTTGTCTAGCTCCAAGATCTCTCCGCCATCCAGTCGCCAGCCCAGAGCGCCGGTATTTTGCTGAGCCTGCTCCAGGGTCTTGGCACCCGGAATGGGGATAAACCCTTTACAGATGCACCAGTTTAAGGCCACCTGCGCCATCGTTTTTTCCCGGAAAATGGCGATCGCTGCCAGAGTCTCCAGCAGCGGTTTGACGCCGGAGAGCAACTGTCGAAACAGCAGGCTGCGCAACCCGCCCGGCAGCGGGCCACCCGCCTTGTATTTACCCGTGAGAATGCCCAACCCCAGCGGGCTGTAGGCAATTAGCCGAATCCCCAGAGCGCTGCAGATATCTTGAATAGCAAGCGCTGTCACCGGATAGGTTGAAATCAGCGAATATTGAACCTGCAGGGTGGTAATCGGAATGCCGCGATCGCGAAAGCGGGGGTAGATTTTTTCTAGCCGTTTGGGGCCAAAGTTGGAGAGCCCAATGCCCTTAACCTGCCGCTGCTCCACTAAATCGGCCAGCCCATCCAGCAGCGGCCCCTCTTGCCACGGTGCATAGTTAGCCGTTGACCAGTGAAGCTGAGCCAAATCTACCGAGCGACCCAATCGTTTGGCCGAGGCTGTGCAGGCGTCAACCATAGCATTTCGGGTGAGTCGCCAGGGATAGGCCGCTAGCTTTGTGGCCAAACAGAGAGAGGCTCGATTGTCGCCCGTATAAGCGGTGGCAAACTGGCCCAGCAGGGATTCACTGCGTCCGTTGAGCCTGCCCGTCCCGTAGGAGTCGCCGGTGTCAAAGAGGGTAACGCCCGCACTGACGCAGTGATTAAACACGGCCTGAAGCTGGGCATCCATATCGGGCGTGTAGCCCCACAGCAAGCGATTGCCCCAGGCCCAGGTGCCGCATCCCATCTCTGGCAGCGCGATCGCGGCAGATGAGGCAACTTCAACGGTGTTGACCATGCCAATGTCCTAAACTCTCTATCGCCAGTATGCCTGCGCTGAGGACAAGCGTCTCGCTGATGTTCTGGCACGTCGGATTTATCCCCTTATTTCGTAACGCCCCATCATTAAAGCGACCTACTTGAGCCAGACTTCTAGCAGAGACAAATCGTCATCAAACAGCTCGCCGTTGCGATCGCGCTGGACTGTCTCCAAAATATCTTCAACTTGGTTGGCGCTGGGATTATTCGCCAAAATTTTGATGAAATGATCCAAATCAAATACGGTTCCGCCTGGCAGAACGGTCTGACTTTCATAAATCCCGTCGCTAAAGACATATAGCCGGCTGTCTGGGGCAACGGTGCAGCGCTGCCAATTAAATCGCGTATCTGGCAAGATACCCACGGGCATTCCCGGAGTGCGCAATTTTTGCACCTCAACGCCGCCATCAGCCTGGGGAGAAATCAGAACGGCGGGTGGATGGCCGGCGCTGGCATAGGAGAGCTGTCGCTTAGAGCGACTGTAAATCCCATACCAAATGGTGAAATATTTATCGTGCTGATCGTCCATTTGAAAGGTTTCATTGAGCGCTGCCAGCACCTTTTCAGGCCGGTAAAAATTGACCCCCGGCAGCGACTGGGAGCGCAGCAGGTTTAGCACCGAAATTGACAGCAGCGCAGACCCCAATCCATGCCCCGATACATCCAGCAGATAAATTGCTAAATAATCTGGGTCAAGCCAGTGATAGTCAAAGCAATCCCCCCCCAGCTTACTGGAGGGAATAAACTGGGCCGTAATGGGCACAGCGCCTTCTAAACGGGGGGGCAGCAGCGATCGCACATAGTCCGCCGCTTCTGTGAATTCTGCCTCTAGCAGCAGCTTTTGGTGCTTCAAATCTTGACTCAGCTGATGCAGTCTTAGCCCGGCCTTAACGCGCGCTTTTAATTCACTAAAATCGACCGGCTTAAAGAGTAGGTCGTCTGCACCGGCTTCGAGCCCCTCAACCCGCTCGGCTGTGCCGGCACGAGCAGTTAGCATCATAAAAAAGGTGGTCTCAAAGGCCGGATCGGCTTTAATCTGGCGGCAAACTTCTAGACCGTCTAAGCCATCTGGAAAAACCCAGTCGCAAATAATCAGCGCGGGTTGAACGTCTCGGGCCAGCCGCAATCCGTCTTCGCCCCGGTCGGCAAAGGCTAGCGTGTAAGATTCACTCTGCAACACCTGCTGGAGCAGCTTTTGAATAGCATGGTCATCGTCAATAACTAGGATGTCAACCATGAAGGCCGGAGACTAAAGAGTAACGCGATCGCAAGCACTAGCTTAGGCGACTATACAACCCAAGCCGACTTACACCTATATTTTTCACACCCAAATTTATAAATTCCTTGAATTTACTGACTTTATCTAGGGGCTGTCATCATTTAGCGTTCAAGTCTTTATGCGGAAGGTGTTTCAGCCCCTAGTTCGTTATGCGGGGCGGGTGCGGTAATGCTTAGCATTAGCGAAAAAAAAGCCCCCCAGCGGGAGGCTTAATGTACAGTTTGTGTGCAGATTTGTTGTTTACAGCGCTCATATAGCATTCGCCGAAAGGGTCAGGCGAGTTGCAAGTCAAATTGCTCTTGTGTTAACCACTCCAGCGATGCTCAGTGTGGTGAGCAATCTGGCCAAAGCTATAGACAAAAGCTATAGACAATAAACATCAGAACAATTTAATGAATGGCTGCTAAATCTTTTCGGCAAACAAGGATATGTCATCAATTAAGCACAAAAGTCTGACAGGGCAAGCTGTAAACACGCCCGCCCTAACCACACAGCTAGGGACTGTAACCATTGCTATATAAGGAGTTAAGTCTAACTGATGGCAGCCCCTAGAGAGCAGTTGAGTTAGCTAATGTGCGGCTAAGCGCGGCGTCCTGCCTTTTGCGAGAGGACGGCTGCGCCGACGCCAACTAGCCCCAGCACGGTGGCTGGCTCAGGGACCGATGCGCCCCCGTCTGAGACCGCTACAAGGTTGGCGTCTGTTCTGGCTTCGCCAATTTCTACGCCGGTCAGGTCGGGCTTCTCAAGCGTGGTCAGAATCTCTGCAAACTCTGGCGCAACGAGTAGATCGGCAACCAGGGTCAAGCTGTCATCGTCTAAGGCCAGGGTATCCGGCATATCGATATCAAACAAAACGGTATCGAGATCTAGATTGTCCTGGACGAAAAAGCCGCTAGTGGTGTCTGAAACTCGGTTGGCATCGAAGCCAATGGTGAAATCACCTAGAGTGACATCTCCACCCAACGTGTCAATCGCCAATGAAATAGAGCCAGAGTGTTCGATGGTGCCAGAGATGGGGGTAAACCCGTTGTCATCACTGAAGGTAAAGTCTGTTTCCGGCGTAATCGCGAAGCCGACCTGGAAATCGCTCGAAGCTGGATCGACTACGCCATCCGCGCCAGCTAGGGTGATCCCCAATGTTTCGAGGGTATCGAAATCTAGGAAAACGCTGGTAACACCCGATTCAGCTTGAAAGGTCGCGCTGTGGGCAATACTGGGGGCGATCGCAGAGACAGCGACTACCGTTGAGAGTCCAGCAACAGCGGGCAAAAAGGCAGAAAAACGCACGGAAAGCCTCCTAAGAGAATGTTAAACATCAGAATCCTGCGTTAGGGTTCTGAGTATTCGTACGGAGGTCATGGCCAAACGGATTGAGATTTTCTTAATATTTTCTTCTACCGGAGAGGAGTGATCCAAAATTTTTATAGCTCCGTATCTTAGGTCGAGGCGGATAAACCAGGGGAATTGAACTGTGTTGGATGCATATGAGTTCTAGGCAACACAACCGTCAAGAGCTGGCGGATGCACCAGACGAGGTGCTGATTGAAGCCATGAACGCAGGGGAGCAAACGGCTCTAAGACACCTCTACCGTCGTCATAGCGCTCTTGTATACAGCCTGGCGCTGCAGATTTTGAAGCGTAAAGCTGAAGCTGAAGACATCACTCAGGAGGTGTTTTTAAGCCTATGGCGACGCAATACCTATGACCCGGCTCGCGGCTCGCTCCGTCGCTTTTTGGTGGTGATGACCCGCTCTCGGGCGATTGATCGGCTGCGATCGCGGCGATCGCGCCACGGCTCTTACCGACGACTGCATGATTTAAATTGTGACGAAACGGGCCGCAATGTGCCCCTCGAAACCGTTACCTATCAGGAGCAGGCCCAGCGGGTCAGAGAGGCCCTTACAACCCTGCCGGATACCGAACGGGAAGTGCTAGAAATTGCCTACTACCAGGGGCTTAGCCAAAAGGCGATCGCCCAAAAACTAAATATTCCGGTGGGTACGGTCAAAAGCCGCACCCGCCAAGCCCTGCAAAAACTTCGTCGTGCGTTTAACATCCGCTAGTGACCACTCCCACTTTATGAGAACCCCTGATTCCTACAACGACTGGCCCGAAGAGTGGCAAGATTTGATTGCTGGCGCGGCTTTAGATCAGCTTGACCCTGACGATAAACTCAGGCTAGAGCAGCTGCTGAGCGAATATCCGGCCCTGCGCGAAGAGCTCACCCTTCAGCAGACTCTGCTGGATTACTTACCCGAAACCCTGGACCCGCAAACCCCCGATTCGGCTTTAGAAGAGACCCTGATAAGGGCCGTTGGCAGCACGCCCCATCTCAACTGGGAGGCCCCGGTCGCTCAACCCAGACGTGCTGCATCAGGACAGAACCTCTGGCGCTGGGGCACGGCCATTGGGGGCGCGATCGCGCTGCTGGCGCTGCTGCTCTTAGGGCGTCAAAACCTTCGGCTGCAGTCCCAACTGGTCCAGCATCAGCAAAAGCTAGAAACAGCCAAAGCGACCATCGACCAGCTCGAAGACACCCTTCGGCAGACCCAAACCGTCTTTGCAACCCTGCGCCGTCCCGGAGCCGTTGTGCATTCCCTAGAGGGAATAGGTGAACTCAATGACGCTGCGGCTAGGCTAATCACCGCCCCTGAATACGCCGAAGTGGCTCTGGTCTCCAGTACGCTTCCGCCTTTAGACCCCAACCAAACCTATCGCCTTTGGGCCTCAATTGACGGCAGTGACGAGCTAACCTACTGCGGTCAGTTCAATATGAACGATACGGGTGCGGTGCAGTGGCGCGTCCCCGATACCGACTGCGTCAATCGGGCTACCGAAGTGATCATTACCCGCGATGCCGTCTCATCGGAGCCCACCTTAGATGGCAGCGAACCCATTATGCGCAGTAGCCAGTCCTAGAGCTGTCATCATTTAATTTAAATGTGAGCTTAAACACCAAAAACTGTCCGGAGTATACTGCGCAGACTCAGCTCGGCATATTAGGATCGGCAGTAAGGTTGAGGGCATGATGCTAAGAGTGTTCTGGTTTTTGTGCGAACTGGTTTTTGTACAGAACTGGTTTTTGTTCGGACTGGGGCGATCGCTCTGATCGCGGCTAGAACCTTGTATGCACTCTTATTTTGCTGTGCCTATTTGAATGGTGCACCGTCGTGTCACCTCAGCCGCTTCGAGTTCACTTATGACAAAACCATTTGAGAATTACCGTGAGCAGTTTCAACGCAAAGCAAACCCTGAGCGTCAAGGGCAAAGTCTATCAATACTACAGCCTTCCTGAGGCGGCTAAATCCCTTGGCGATGTCAGCCGCTTACCCTATAGCCTCAAGGTGTTATTGGAAAATTTGCTGCGAAACGAAGACGGTCGCACCGTCAGCGCAGACGATGTTAGGGCTGTTGCCGACTGGCTGCAAACTCAAAGCTCCGATCGCGAAATTGCCTACCGCCCCGCACGGGTGCTGATGCAGGATTTTACCGGGGTGCCCGCGGTGGTAGATTTAGCCGCCATGCGAGATGCCATGGTAAACCTGGGCGGCGACGCCGACAAGATTAATCCCCTATCTCCGGTAGATTTAGTGATTGATCACTCGGTGATGGTAGACAGTTTCGGCAGCGCTGACGCCTTTGTAGACAACGTGAAATATGAGTTTCAGCGCAACCAGGAGCGCTACGAGTTTCTCCGCTGGGGCCAAAGCGCCTTCGATAACTTTCGCGTGGTGCCGCCTGGAACCGGTATCTGCCATCAGGTCAATTTAGAGTATTTGGCCCAGGTGGTTTGGACAAAAGAGGTAAATGGTGAAACCGTGGCCTACCCCGATACCTTAGTGGGCACCGACAGCCACACCACTATGATTAACGGTCTATCGGTTTTAGGCTGGGGCGTGGGCGGGATTGAAGCCGAAGCAGCTATGCTGGGCCAGCCCATCTCTATGCTGGTGCCTGAAGTGGTGGGCTTTAGGCTGACCGGACAGCTGCCTGAGGGGGCAACGGCAACAGATTTAGTGCTGATGGTGGTAGAAATGCTGCGTCAACAGGGCGTTGTCGGTAAGTTTGTGGAGTTCTACGGCGACGGGCTATCCAACCTTACCCTGGCCGATCGCGCCACTATCAGTAATATGGCACCAGAATATGGCGCCACCTGTGGGTTCTTTCCCATCGATCGCGAAACGCTGCACTATTTAGAATTCTCCGGTCGCGATCCAGAGCGAGTCGCCCTAGTCGAAGCCTACGCAAAGGCTCAGGGGCTTTGGCGAGAAGACGACACCCCCGACCCCATCTTCACGGCAACGCTGTCTCTAGATCTTTCCACCGTAGAGCCTTCCCTGGCCGGGCCTAAGCGTCCCCAAGATCGAGTGGTGCTCTCAAAGCTAGCGCAACAGTTCAAAACCTCTGATTTTCCCACTTTTAGCGGTGTTGACTCCTACGACAATAAGCGCTCGGTTCCCGTTGCCGGGGCCGACTATGAGCTAGAAGATGGTGCCGTCACGATCGCCGCCATTACAAGCTGCACCAATACCTCTAATCCTTCTGTAATGATTGCGGCGGGGCTGGTGGCCCGCAAAGCTAGGCAGAAAGGGCTCAGAGTCAAACCCTGGGTCAAAACCTCTCTTGCCCCTGGGAGCCAAGTGGTTTCCGACTATTTAGAAAAAGCCGATCTGCAGGACGATTTAGACGCCCTGGGCTTTAATTTGGTGGGCTATGGCTGCACCACCTGCATCGGTAACTCTGGCCCGCTACCAGAGACCATTGTCGAAGCTATCACCGAAAAAGATTTAGTCGTTGGCGCGGTGCTCTCCGGCAACCGTAACTTTGAAGGGCGGGTTAGCCCTCACACTAAGGCCAACTATCTAGCCTCGCCGCCCCTAGTGGTGGTGTACGCGATCGCCGGTAACCTCGCCATTGACCTAAAAACCGAGCCCCTGGGAACTGACGCCCAGGGCCAGCCCGTTTATCTCAAAGATATCTGGCCCGCTACCGAGGAAATTAAATCGGTTATGGCCAAAGCCCTAACGCCGGAGATGTTCCGCAGCCGCTATAGCAATGTGTTTATTGGCAACGACGCTTGGCAGGGCATTGACACGGTCGAGGGCCAAACCTACCGCTGGGTCAACGACAGTACCTACGTGCAGAATCCGCCCTACTTTAGTGGTATGGGGGCTAAGGTAAATGGCCAAGCCTTTAGCAATATCAGCGCTGCCCGTCCTTTGGCAATCTTAGGAGACAGCATTACTACTGACCATATTTCTCCAGCTGGGGCCATTAAACAAGATAGCCCCGCAGGTAGCTACCTGGTCGGCAACAATGTGGTGCCTATCGACTTCAATTCCTACGGTTCTCGGCGGGGCAACCATGAAGTGATGATGCGCGGCACCTTCGCCAATATCCGCCTAAGTAATGAAATGGTGCCCGGTTCATCTGGCGGGGTGACCAAGTTTATGCCCAGCGGCGAAGCAATGTCCATCTACGATGCGGCTATGAAGTATCAGGCCAGCGGCACCCCTTTAGTGGTAATCGCCGGCAAAGAATACGGCACGGGCTCGTCGCGGGACTGGGCGGCAAAGGGCACTCGGCTGCTGGGGGTAAAAGCAGTTGTGGCCGAGAGCTACGAGCGTATTCACCGCTCTAACCTGGTCGGCATGGGCGTGCTGCCGCTTCAGTTTATGGCGGGAACTAATCGAGACAGCCTTGCTCTAACGGGCAGTGAAACCTTTGATATCACTGGACTTAGCGGTGGCATTCAGCCCGGCATGGCGGTTACTCTAACGGTTCACCGGGCCGACGGCAGCACGACCGAAGCGCCCCTGCTGTGCCGTATCGATACCCTAGATGAGGTGGAATATTACCGCAATGGCGGTATCTTGCACTATGTGCTGCGGCAGCTTTTGGCGGCGTAGGCGTTAGATAGAGCAAGCCGCTAAAAAGTTCGGGCGGGTTGCGAGTCAGATTGTTGGTATGCTGGCGGCTCCAGCGATCCTCGGTGCCGTGAGCAATCTGATTAGGGATACGGTAGGTAGACGCTATAAAAAGAATCCGTCCTGCTCAATTTCCTCGATCATCTGTAGCCCGCGAGCATCGCCTACTTTCAAAATCGCGGCGCGGGCATCTTCGCGAACGCCAATATCACTATCTTCGGCAAAGGTTTCAATTAGCGCGTCGATGGCGGTGGCGTAAACCACGTTGGAGGGCAATTCACGGCAGAGCTGCCCCAGGGCCCAGGCGCAGTTGCTGCGGACTGCCGCGACCGAATCTTGGCGGAGGGCTTCAATTAGAGGCGCGATCGCGACGACGACTGCTTCATAACCCGCGTTAGCCATCTGGGCTAGGCCACTAGCGGCCCATAGTCGGACGGCTGAGATATCAGTACGCAGGGCGTCTACCAGTGGCTCAATCGCCTGGCGATCTCGGCTACTACCCAGCGCCCAAACCAGCCCTTTACGAACATAGCCGTTCCAGTCTAGCCGCAGCTGTTCGATTAACAAAGGAATAGTGTCGGGGCTAGGGTTTCGGCCTAGGGCATAGGCTGCACTAACCCGCACCAGCGGACAGGGATCGCTCAGCAGCGGCATCAAATAAGGAATTGCCCGCCGATCTTGAATCTCGCAGAATGCGCGGGCTGCCAGCATACGCTGCTGCGTCTCGGCAGACTGTAGTAGGGCCAGCATCAAATCCGGGTCATACTCCGGCATAGATGGAGCCGTCCCCGGCGGCCCCATGTGATCTAGCGGGCTTTCCAGGTCAAGGTCTACATCCAGCGTGGTGAGCTCATCTTTATCGTACATACAGACACTTTACAGCAGAGTTTGCCGCTCGCTAGTACGTCTAAGCCGGTATCCCCAACTGGATTCAAACCTGCTGTAGTGCCGACCAGATTACGATTGGTAGGCTGAAGGCGGCACAACGTATTACCAGGATGCTGACTGTAAAGGCAATTCGACTGGCAGCCTCGTCGTCGCTCGTTTGGCTGCTATATCTCCAAGCTTACGTAGGATAATAAAATCCTCGGGTATGACTACGCTCTAAGGCGCTAGCGCAACCTATTTGAAGGCGGATTAAGGTATAACCGTGCCCCAAGTTTCCTTAAGCGAGTGGATTGGTGGCATCCAGCACGGCCACTTGGCGAGCTTTCCGACAGATACGGTGCCTGCTCTAGCCGCGCGGCCCGAAGCCGGCGATCGCATCTTTAGCTTCAAACGGCGTCCACCGGAAAAGCCCTTAATTTTAATGGCGGCCAACTGGAGCGATCTGCTGCCCTATGTGGTCGGCTCATCAGCAGAGCAGGCTAGCTGGCAACAGTTAACCCAAGCTCACTGGCCAGGGCAGCTTACACTAGTGCTCCCCGCCAGCGATCGCCTGCCGTTAGCCATTAACCCCAATCAAACCGGCACCGTAGGGATTCGGATTCCCAATCATCCCGTTGCGCTGGCCTTGCTCAATGCTACAGGCGCCCTGGCAACCACCAGCGTCAATCGTTCGGGGCAGCCAGCTTTGATCGCCCAAGCCGATATCGAAGCTCAATTTCCCGAATTGTTG
>JBCDFX010000046.1:0-15045 GCA_039177155.1 Cyanobacteria bacterium P01_H01_bin.119 | reverse complement strand
TGCCGAAGAACCGTCTCCCCTTCAGCAAGTCGATTGCTTTTGATGTAAGTACTACCCAAGTTATTCAAAGAGAGCGCTTCACCCTGGCGATCGCCGATTTCGCGGACAATGGCTAAGGTTTGCTGATGAAACTCGATGGCCCGTTGGTATTGATCCAGGGAATCGTAGGCAAGGCCCAGGTTGCCTAGGGAAGCCGCCTCACCCTGGCGATCGCCGATGTCGCGGGCAATGGCTAAGGTTTGCTGATGAAACTCAATGGCGCGCTGGTATTGACCCAAAGAATGGTAAGCAAGGCCCAGATTGCCCAGGGAGTTAGCTTCGCCCTGGCGATTGCCGATGTCGCGATCGATATCTAAAGATTGCTGATGAAACTCAATAGCGCGCTGATACTGGCCCAGGGAAAGATAGGCAAGGCCCAGGTTACCCAGGGAATTGGCTTCACCCTGGCGATTTCCAATGGTGCGGTAAATCTCCAGTGCCTGCTGCCAGGACTGTATAGCTGAGTGAAACTGACTGGTGCGATGTTGCTGAATGCCTTGTTGAAACAATCGATCGGCTTCTGTTTGTTGCTCTGCTTGCCGGCCTGCCGCTGCGCTAGCTATCGTCACGCTCAGGCGATAGCTGCCCTCTCCAGGGGCCTCATTCGCCGCAATGGCAGCAACGATGTAGCGACTACTATTCGGTAAAGTGACCACCACAGTAGCCGTATTTCCATCGGCCGACGTGGCCGACGCAACCGCTTCAGCTCCATCCGTCGTCGTCTCAAAAAGCCCTGCAAACGGCGTAAAATCTTCGCTCTCTATCGTCAGCATCACGACTTGACCCGCTTCACCCTGAAATTCATACCAGTCAACCCGGCTATCCTCGCCAAAGATCTCGTCCCCCGCCTCCAGAGCTCCCTCAGCCGATAGCAACACCTCTGATGCCGCATCAGTCTGCTTAGTTTGAGCCGAGGAGGCTATCCGTTGTTTTGCCAACGCCTGCTCAATATCAGCCAAAAAGTCGGCATCGAAATCTGTCAGCGGTTCAAACTCACGAATCGGCCCAGCAATCGGCATCACAAAGCCTTCGGACTGCGTTTCACTGAAATAGACGGGTTCTCCCACAGCCATACTTGACCGAGCAGATGCCGCACTGGTCTGTGTCGATACCCGCCCCTGCGCCATCAGGGGCATCCCCGCCACCGCCACCGTCACCGCCAACCCCATCCATCCCTTCATCAGCCCACCGCCCCGCAAAATACTTCTGTTAATCTTATATTTCGCAATGCAGAGCACTTATTCATTTCAGCAAATCCTTCCCGGCATCGAGCAACACTACTCGCGCCCTGGCAGAGAGCGCTCCAGGCGGATATCCCGCTGCCAGATAACTGGATCAACCCTTGCAAATACCTCATGTTCAGCACGCTGCTCCAATGCTGCCACCATCGACTGTCCCCGCCTGGGTCCTTCATTCGACTGATTGATTTCTGCTACAGTCTCTATTTGCGCTGTGGCATCGCCTCACCCTTGAGTAAAATAGAGCGGTTGAATTGCCGACACGAGCCTTGATTGAACGCTACACTTTGCCCGAAATGGGCGACCTCTGGACGGACACCCACAAACTGCGAACCTGGCTGAGGGTTGAGATTGCCGTTTGCGAAGCGCAAGCAGAGCTGGGATATATTCCAGCCGAAGCGGTTGAGGAGATCAAGGCAAAGGCGAACTTTGACCCCGATCGAGTGCTGGAAATTGAGGCCGAAGTACGTCACGACGTAATTGCATTTCTAACCAATGTTAACGAGTATGTCGGCGCAGCCGGACGCTATATTCACCTCGGCATGACCAGCTCCGATATGCTGGACACCGCCCTGTCCCTGCAGCTGCTCGACAGCCTAAAGCTGATTATGACCCACGTGGAAAACGTGATTCAGGCGATTCGCTATAAGGCTCAAGAGCACCGCAACACCGTAATGATTGGTCGCTCCCACGGCATTCATGCCGAGCCGATTACCTTTGGCTTTAAGCTAGCAGGCTGGCTGGCAGAAATGCTGCGCCACCGCGATCGCCTCTGTCGTTTGCAGGATCAAATTGCCGTGGGCAAAATTTCTGGAGCTGTGGGCACCTACGCCAATATTGACCCCAGTGTGGAAGCGATCGCCTGCCAAAATCTTGGGCTCCGCCCCGATACCGCCTCCACTCAGGTTATTTCCCGCGATATTCATGCCGAGTTTGTGCAGGCCATGGCTCTGCTGGCAGCCTCTATCGAGCGCTTCGCGGTAGAAATTCGCAACTTACAGCGCACCGATGTTTTAGAAGTCGAAGAATATTTCTCCAAAGGGCAAAAAGGGTCTTCAGCCATGCCTCATAAGCGCAACCCCATCCGCTCTGAACGGCTAAGCGGTGTGGCTCGCCTGATTCGGGGCTACGCCATTGGCGCGTTAGAAAATGTGGCCCTGTGGCATGAGCGGGATATCTCCCACAGTTCCGTAGAGCGGATTATGCTGCCTGACACCTGCATTTTGATCCACTTTATGCTGGTGGAGACCACCGACTTAGTGAAAAAGCTGCTGGTTTACCCCGAAAATATGCAGCGCAATATGAACCTCTACGGCGGTGTTGTGTTTAGCCAGCGCGTCTTGCTCGCCCTAGTTGATAAAGGCTTAAGCCGAGAAGAAGCCTACGCCATTGTGCAATCCTGTGCCCACACCGCCTGGAATCAAGACAGCGGAAACTTCCGGGCACTGATCGAAGCTGATTCGCGGGTCGCTAAGACCCTATCCTCCGACGAGATTGACGCCTGCTTCGACCCTCAGCAGCACCTAAAGCATCTTGATGAGGTGTATCAAAGGCTTTGTATTTAGTGATGCAGAGTAAATTTTCCTGTGTAAGCCTCTCAGGTTAAAAATTTAGGCCCGAGCCCGCTTGTGCTGCTTTCGCACTGGTTTTTTGATGCCGGCTTTTTTGGCACCGACCTTTTTGGCACCGATATTGGGCGATGAGATCGAACGATTGGAGCTACGGAAGGTCACATTAACGCCCTCAGCAGACTGGGCCAGCACCAACAGTGGAGTGGGCTTAGCTTTTTGATCCCAGTGCATTTGCGCTAGACGACCTTGAATGGTTGGTTGCCAATTCATCTCTTCGACATCTTCGCTTAGGAAGGTTTCGATGCACTCAATAATCTGACTGATAGTTGCAGAGGTTGTTTGAGTCGGCAACTTAGCTAGCTTGAACTGGATTCGGAACACCACCCGCTCTTTCTTTTCGATGCCGCGCCGCTCAGTGCCCTGGGCAGCCAACTTAATGTCAAAGATTTCGTCAATTTGACGCGGCTTGCTGGCCACGCCGACCATACCTGATTCAGCCTGTTTAGGGCGTAGCGCAGCCTGCAGGCTGTCTTTTACCTTGACTTTGAGCTGATTCAAGATTGAGGTATGGAACACCTCATCTTCGTCCATCCGCATGCGAATGTAGTCGAGGTTGATATCCCGGGAGTGAATTAGGTCGGGGTTGCGCTCCATTTTGGTAATGGTGCGCATGGACATTTTCATCTTTTGATGCAGTTCGCGATTTTTATACTGCTCAAACTTCAGTTTCTTTTGGAGCTTGTTGAACTGAACAGTTGAGATAATACCAAGAATCACAATCAACAGCGCTAAGCCACCTGACGTCATCATCCACATCTGGCTGGCATCGCGGGTACCCGCAGGTTCAGGCGTTTGGGCTAACCACGGAGCGGGAACATCAATCTGAGGGGTGGACATAGCGTGTTGTAGAACTCTTCCTTTGGTTATAGCTACAGAATGCCCAAACTTATTCAGGAGTAGACTCGGTAAAATTTCAGATCTTATCTAAATCAGGTACAAAAGTTAACCTCTAAGTTTCTACAAATTGGCAGCGATCCAGGCTTTCACGAGTGTTTTGAGGATTGGGGTGATAACTTCCGGCTGTTACTTCATTCACTGCATCGTAGAGATACAGCCTGGCCTTAGCTGGCAAAATAGAGTCGGTAAACTCAGCCCCCGAAATTTGGATTGCGTTGAGATCGGCTCCGCTCAGATTGGCCTGGCTCAAGTCGGCACGACTTAGGTTTGTCTGCACCATCAATGCGTTAGAGAGAAATGACTGGCTTAAATTGGCTCCGGTCAGATTGGTTCGCCGCAGGCTGACGCCTCTTAGGGTGGCATGGGTGAGCGTTGCAAAAGATAGGTCGGCGCCGTCTAGATTGGCACCATTTAGCTTAGCGTCGCTGAGGTTAACCCCCTGCAAATTCATACCCCGTAAATCAAGACCGTTGAGGTAAGCGCCCTCCAGGTTGACTTCATTCATCTGAGTCTTGTCTAAATCGGCACCGCTAAGCCGGGCACCGCGCAAATTTGCCCAGGTCAAATTGGCCCCTGATAGGTTGGCCCCTCTTAGATTGACGCCCTGGAGGTTGGCCCCGGTAATATTGGCGTGGGTTAGGTTGGCGTTTCGCAGATTGGCATAGGCGAGGTTAGCCCCGCTCAGTCGAGCGCTGTCTAAGTTTGCGCTGACCAAGAAGGATCCCCGCAGGTTGGTTTTTGTCAAATCAGCTTGAATAAGCTGGCTGCCGCTCATTTTGGTATAGCTTAGGTCGGCCCAGTTTAAGCGAGCCCGATTGAACATCGCCTTTGTCAAAAAGGCCCGCGATAGCGATGCCCCGGTTAAATTTGCCCGGCTAAGATTAATCGACACCAAAATTTGATGAGATAAGTCGCTGCTCTCCAAGTGAATACCCACAAAGTCTCGGTATCCCGTTTCGTAGAGATTAAGCATGTAGTTAAGATGCATCGCACAGCGGCGTTGCGCCGGAGGCTGAAGGGCGGAGTCGAGTGGGAGGGCAAACACGAATAGCTCCCCAGACCGTGGCAGGTCTGATGATTTGGTCTGTAGTTCAAGAACCCCAAATTCGGCGAACCCCAAATTTAGCTCGTTGAGAAATAGGCCCGCGAGTATGTCGTTCAATCGTCATCACACCAAATGGGTCTCCTGTGGGTGATGTCTCTTTCAAACTAGCTTTGATCGGCGCACTTAAAGGCTAGTCGTTAGGTTGATTGACATTTCAGTGAAAAACTTAATCCGTTTAATAAAAGTATTTATTAAAAAATTCTTAAGCAGTATTTTGGAGCGTAGATTTAGTGGTCTAAAACCGCTCTTTTTACCGATTGACATTTGCCTGCGATGCTGGAAGCCTTGTTAAAAGCTGGTTTTAGCGCTTTTCTGTAGGCGATTTTCTTAAAAGGTAAGTTTCTATGCGCTTAGATATTTAATGCTAAATGCTATTTATTAGGATTTTAGTGCCTAGAGCCGGGCAGGATTTGTATCACGAAAGCACCGACGGGATGCTATTTCTCTACATTTGTTTCTATTATTGAGGAAACTTATTAAAAAATACTGATGAGCCGACGAATAGGATTGGGATTGCTGTGGGTGAGTTTTGTAGCCTATGCTTTTTTGCTCGCTCCGCCGGATCAGGCCGATACCCTGACGCTGATTCAGCGACTTTCGACGGGAGACTGGGACGGGATTAATCCGCTGATTGTGGCGTTGTTTAACCTGATGGGAATTTGGCCGCTGGTCTACGCCTGCCTGGCGCTGGAAGATGGTCATGGACAGCGGGCGGTGGCTTGGCCGTTTGTGGTGGGCTCATTTGGGCTGGGCGCTTTTTTGCTGCTGCCCTATTTAATCTGGCGATCGCCCAATCCTGTTTTTACTGGCGAACAAAGCGGATTGCTAAAGCTGCTGGACTCTCGCGTATTAGGAGTGGCGCTGACCCTGGGTGCGGGAGCGTTGATGGCTTACGGACTGACGGCAGGAGACTGGGCAGATTTTGTGGCCCAGTGGCAGACTAGCCGATTTATTCATGTGATGAGCCTGGATTTTTGTCTGCTGTGGGGACTGGTGCCGACGCTGCTAAGGGATGATATGGCTCGTCGTGGGATAGGCAATAGGGGCGTATTTTGGCTGGTGAGTCTGGTGCCGCTGCTGGGGGCAGCGGGCTATCTGGCGCTGCGGCCTCCGTTGATCGTGCCAAATCAATTGGAGCAGACCGTGGCAGGGTGAGCTTTTATAAGGATCGGATTAAAAGATTAGGCAGCTTGTATGGCGCGATCGCCCCGGAATTTCTGTAGTTATAAATGAAGGTAGGGCTACAGCATGGGTTCGTGCTGCTGGGAGCAGCCGGAATTGAGCCAGTATGCTGATTGTTGCGTAAACCAAGTAGACCAAATAGGCCATGGGTAATTTTCGGCTGGGACGATTGAGGTTTGCTGCGATCGCGTGTGTAGTTGCGATCGCGATTCCTCTAGTGACCGGCGGCATCAATTTACACTTTGACGGCTGGGTTCGAGGACTGCCGCCGGCGATTGCTCAGTCTACGGCAATTGAGCTAGAGGAGTCGGCCAATCAGCAGTTTTATAACCGTCAGTATGAAGCGGCTGCCGATGGCTATCGCCAAGCCCTAAGCCTAGTTGAGCAAAGCGGCGACCCGCAGAATCAGGAACGGCGACTTGTAGCCCAGTTGGGCAAAGCTTATTTGCTGCTGGAGCGCTACAGTGAAGCGCTGCCGTTTCTTCAGCGGCATTTAACCCTGCAGGCGCAAGATGGATTTGGCACGGAGCCCATTTTAAGCAATCTTGCTTTGGCCCAGTATCACCTCGATCGTTTTGCTGAGGCAGAGGATTTGCTGTTGCAGGCGATCGCCGGATGGGAGGCCATTCGCGCTGACGATGAGCTGGATGAAATCGACAAAATTACCCTATTTGAGCAGCAGTCTTATACCTACACGCTGATGCAGCGGGTGCTGGTAGCCCAGGGCAAAACCACCGAAGCGCTGCTAATCGCTGAGCGCAGCCGCGCCCGGGCACTGGTGGAACAGCTGGTGCGGGCCGAATCGCAAACTCAAATTCCGCTGCCCACCCTGGCAGACATCCAGCAGGTGGCGCGGCAGCAGCAGGCCACGCTGGTGCAGTATGCGGTGCTGGGAGACGGGCGTCGGGTGCTGGGCAATGAAATCGAAACTGAAACCGATCTGCTGATCTGGGTGATTGCGCCCTCTGGGAATCTCTCATTTCATCAGGTGCCCCTAGAGCCCGTTTGGGCCGATATCTTTCGCGCTGCACTCAGCCCGCCAACAGACTTGTCCCCGCTGGAGAGCCTGGTGCGCCTGACCCGTGACGGGATGGGCGTAGGCGAACGGGGAATCGCCGTGGTCAACGGCGATCGCCGCTATCAAGACGGTATGGCCTCTAATGCGCTGCCGCTGCAGTATCTCCATCAAATTTTGATTGCCCCCATTATCGATCAGCTGCCTCAAGATTCCAGCCAGACGGTGGTGTTTATTCCTCAGGGGCCGCTGTTTTTGGTGCCCTTTGCCAGCTTGCAGGCTGACGATGGCACTTATTTGATTAATCAGCACGCGATCGCCCTGTCTCCTTCTATTCAGGTGCTAGGGCTCGATCAATCCGATTTGCCGATCAATTCTGCGGGAGAGCTGGTGGTGGGCAATCCGGTTACGATGCCCTCTATTCCGCCCGACTCTACCCTACCGCCGCAAACCCTGCCGCCGCTGCCCGGCGCCGAGCGGGAAGCCCAGGCCATCGGCGATATTCTGGGCAGTTCTCCCCTGTTGGGACGGGCTGCCACCGAGACAGCCGTGGTGGCGCAAATGCCCCAGCAGTCCATTATTCATCTGGCAACCCACGGGCTGCTCAATCTCGATCCAAATTTAAATGAGTTTGGTTTAACCACCGATCCCAATGCGCCAACTGCTACCGACGCCAACGTATTTGTAACGCCGGGGGCCGTAATTGTGGGTGACGGGGTTAGCGTGGGCGGCACCGATGCCAGCGTAGCTCTGGCCCGAGAGCGGGTGGTTCGAGTGGATATGCCTGGCGTATTGGCGCTGGCCCCCTCGGATACCGACGACGGCTGGCTGACGGCGGTTGAAATTGCCAACTTGGAACTGGATGCGGATTTAGTGGTGCTGAGCGCCTGCGATACCGGGCGGGGGCGGATCACCGGAGACGGGGTGGTGGGACTGCCCCGGGCATTTTTGGCGGCGGGGGCTGAGCAGGTGATCGTGTCCCTCTGGCAGGTGCCCGATGCGCCAACGGCAGATCTGATGGTGGCGTTTTATCAGCGCCTGTTCCAGGGGCAGGCTCCGCCCCAGGCGCTGCAGGGGGCAATGGCGCAGACCCAGGCAACCTACCCCGACCCGCGCAACTGGTCGGCATTTGTTTTGGTGCAGTAATGTTTCCCCAAAGAATAAGGTGTCACAATCAAAAAGATGCTTTCAAAGCTTTAGACCCCTGTGACACCTGCTGTTTCTCCCTCAATTGAAACGTCCTCCGGTGCGTCGCTGCCCGCTTGGGCCCGCGCGATCGCTCGACCCGCCACCGAGTTTCCCCTGACGCCGCTGGAGATTTTAGAGGGTGCCATTCCTGACGGACTGCGGGGCTCCCTCTATCGTAACGGGCCGGGCCGTCTGCAGCGGGGCGATCGCCGGGTCAACCACTGGTTTGACGGCGACGGGGCCGTACTGGGGGTGCACTTTACCAACGCGGGGGCAGCCGGAGTTTATCGCTATGTGCGCTCCGCAGGCTACCAGGATGAAGAAGCGGCCAACCAGTTTCTCTACAGCGGCTATGGCACCTTAGCGCCCGGCCCGATCTGGCAGCGCTGGCAGGCTCAGTTCAAAAATGCCGCCAATACCTCGGTGCTGGCCCTCCCCGATCGACTGCTGACCCTATGGGAAGGGGGGCAGCCTCACCATCTGGACTTGCACACTTTGGAGACTCACGGACTCGATGATTTAGGCGCTCTAACGCCGACCTGTACCTATTCGGCCCATCCTAAGCGCGGCGCCGAAGGAGACATTTACAACTTTGGCATTGTGGCCAGCGCCAATGCCACCTTAAACCTCTACCGCAGCGACCCCAGGGGCAAAATACTGCAGCGAGCCGATATTCCCCTAAACGGGCTGCCTTTAATCCACGACTTTGTGCTGGCGGGAGCCTATCTGGTCTTTTGTGTTCCCCCTGTACGGATGAATGCCCTGCCGGCGGTGCTGGGCTTTTCGAGCTTTAGCGATGCCTTGATGTGGCAGCCCAAGCACGGCACCCAGATTGTGGTGGTGGAGCGAGAGAGCTTTGAGGTGGTGAGCTGGGGAGAAACTGATCCCTGGTTTCAATGGCATTTTGGCCGAGGGTATCAAGACTTTGATGGCAGCCTGGTGTTTGATGTGGCCCGCTACCCTGACTTCACTATCAATCAGTTTTTGGCAGAAGTAGCCACCGGCAGTATTAAAACCCAGGCGCCCGGTCAGCTCTGGCAAATACGCTTAAATCCTCAAACGGGCAAAATTTTAGAAGAACAGGTGCTGATTGACCGGCAGTGTGAGTTTCCCATTGTGAGCGCTCGCCCCATCGATGCCGACCTCGCCCCGACCTACCTCTCACTTCAGAGCCACCGCGATCGCCCGTTTACTGAGCTTTACAATGCCATCGGCCAATACAATCCCGCGACCGCTGAACTGACCATTGCTAATGCAGGGGAACAGGTTTATCCTTCAGAGCCCATTGCCGTGCGCGATCGCAACGATGCCGACCGGGAATGGATTTTGTCTGTGGTTTACGACGGCGTGGCCCACCAAAGCCAGGTGTGGATTTATGACGGCGATCGCCTCAGCGACGGCGCCGTCTGCCGGATCGCCCTCCCCAGCGTTATTCCCCACAGCTTCCACGGCACCTGGCGCAGCCAGGCAGATTGATAGATGGCTCTGTCAAATTCAGATTGCTTACCGCACCCAGTGTCGCTGGGGTGCCAATTTATAGAAGCAATTGGACTCGCAGCCTCGTCCTAATCGTCCCTCCGACTGCCATAGCTCACAATTCAAGGGTGCGGGCGAGCAACTGCTGTAGGTAGTCCCCAATTGTGTACTGTTGCGATTATCCAGCAGCAATCTAAACTATGGGCGGGAGCTTATCACTACCGCCATTGTCCAATGCCTTTCGATATTAACCTGCTTAATTTAGGTTCGGACTCCGCTGAACGGGACATCGACCTTGGATTGTCCGAATATTTCTATCAAAACTCTACCTATCAAAAATTTTTTAACAGCAGTAAGACCATTTTGGTCGGCAATCGGGGCGCAGGAAAAAGCGCCATTTTTAAATATATGGCCGCTCAAGAAGCCCGAAAAGGCAACTTGGTGATTGAGCTATCTCCCGAAGAATACTCCTACGAACTGCTCTCAGAGTATCTTCGCAGCGAGGCAGACGGCTCTTGGGGCAAGCAAAGTGCCTACTCGGTCGCTTGGCAATACCTGCTCTACAACCTGATTTTCAAAAAAGTTGTGGAAGAAAAGCGCGGTCTGCTGGGGGGACAAAAAAATATTTCCAGCTACGTCCGAACCACCTTAAATAGCCAAGATCTCAACTCCATCGGCATCCTATTTAGCTACCTTAAGCGGCTAGAGCAGGTCAAAATTGACAGCCAGGCAAGCTTTTATAAGGCCCGCGAACTGCAAGCTCTCTACAGCTTAGAAGAAATCAAAGATCCGCTCGACGGCCTCAAGCGAATTCTTAAAAAAACGCGGGTTAAAATCTTTGTCGATGAGCTAGACAAAGGCTGGGACAACTCAGAAGACGCCAAATACTTCCTGGCGGGACTGTTTCAGGCCGCACAAAAACTCAACCTGATTAGCCCGAACCTGCGGGTTTATATTTCAATTCGCCAGGAGCTGTTCGACAATATTCCTCAAATTTATGAAGACGCCCAGAAAATACGAGAAGATGTGGAAGTGATTCGCTGGGGTAAAACCGAGCTAGTCGAGCTGATTGGCTTGCGCATTGCCCACTGCTTTCCAGAGCTACAAAAGCAGCGGGCAGTGAAGCGGTGGAACGCCATCTTTGCGGCTCAGCTTTCATCTAATGAGCAGTCTGCGGACTACATCATCGATCGCACCCAGCTCCGTCCAAGGGAACTGCTTCAGTTTTGCAAACTCTGTATTGATTTTTATATCAAGGGTAAGCGAATTGAGGCATCCACTATCTTTGCCGCAGAAGAGGCATTCTCCGAGCAAAAGATTAAAGACTTAGCATCAGAATATCGATTTAAGTATCCTCACTTGCTCGACGTGTTTGAAATTTTTCGGGGGCGAAAAAGCCATCTCGATAAGCAAGAGCTGGAGTATCTGCTCTTAGCTACAGTTTGCGGCGAGTTAGATGTCGATCGCGCCGTAAACTGGGTGCTCGATATGGACTACCTTGAGTTAAAAAAGCTACTCTGGCATATTGGATTTTTAAAGGCTAAAATGCCTAAACAAAGCGGCAAGAGCGGTATGAGAAACCACTACTTTGGGCATTATGAGCTGCCCACAATCAACTTAGAAAACGTCGAATATTTTTGTGTCCATCCTGCATTTCGATACTTTTTAAGCCTTAAGCATTCTGGATCGACGCAGCTGTAACAATTGGTAGAGCGCCATGGTTACGTCTTCTATTGTGAAACGGGAACCTGGCGGAACAGCGCTTCAAACTCAGCCGTTTTGTGGGGATGGGCAACTAGGGTGGGTTGGGGCAACTCAGGCATTTCTTGCCAGCAGTGGGAGCAAAACCAGTAAACTCCATTGTGACGAGCATGCCTCAGAAGCGTTTCGGAGCAGCAAGGGCAAGTATTCGGCATGGTCTTAAACCTCTACTAAAATTGAGCGACTAAATTGCGATCGCAGAATTTAACTTTTTTGAAATGGGATAAACGTCAGCAGATAATCAACAAGATAGGAAATATGGCCTTGTTGAACCTCTATGTTGAGATGAATTGCAGCGAAGATTCAGGCAACAACTTTATAATACCGTTGCTTTCTCTTGCTTAAGGTTGACTTTAATTAAGATTCGGAAAAATATATCTCAAGCCCAATCCTCCCTGTATATTTTGCAAATTACAGGTCACCTGGGGCTACACTCCTGCTTAAGCCAAACCCTCGCTGGATAGATTTCAGCTCAAGGGACAGGCCAAACCTAAATGCGACTGCGTAAGCTTCGGTCTTTTTGAATCATCTTTTCATAAAAAACAGCTCCATCCTCGGTAAATTAACCCGCTGATAGAGCTGCGCTCAATCCGTTCAATCCTGTCATCGGAGCGGATGACAGAAATAGGTGCTATTCAAAATCTTCGTCACCGTCTTCGCCGTCTTCTGTCAACTGCTTCAACCGGATATGCTTACGTCCCAAAGAAATCTCAAACTCATCTCCGGGCTTAAGCCCCATCTGCTTGGTGTAAGCAGAACCAATTAGAAGATTGCCGTTGGACTGCACCGTGATGCGGTAGCTGGCACTGCGCCCGCCTCGACCGTTAGAGCCTTGGTTGCTATCAAGCTGAATGCCTTCTGCATCGATTAGGGCATTGAGAAATTTCATCATATTGACTCGCGCCACGCCGCTCTTAGTAACGGTGTAGTAGCCGCAAGCCTTGGCTTTTTCTTCTTTGCTGAGATCCTCAAGCTCTTTAACTTTGTCAATCAATTCTTGCCCGGTTAAGGGCTCTACATAGGTTTCACTAGTCATTAGCCTCAGTCTCTAGATTCTACAAACAGGGAAATAGTCGCTGAACTGAAATAGGTTAACACTCCTAAAGTATTTTGTTTCTGATCGAGGTGTAGCTTATTGACTAAGCACAAGAATTTGGTACTCCTACCCTCGCTGGATTCAAAGACGCTGTATCCTAACTGCCCTTTGACAAGCTGAATGATACTACAGCCTACTCAAATTGGACATTTTTTTATTGTAATCTCTGCAAGGATAATAGTGTAATTAGAGAACAGCCACTCTCAATCTCCGCTCTGGTATAAGAGCAAATCGGCTGATAGAAACTACGCTGCCGAAAGTGGTCTGAACTGGAGTTGTCAGCGTTAGTTGATATTGGGTATCTCAGACGATAGCCGATTCGGTGTTGATAGTAATTGAGTGGATTTCGGCGGATCTCGATTGGTTGGCGGTCACCGTTTTGTGAGTGGTCACTGAAAGAATCGTCAGCGACCTATGGATAAGCGACTATGAAGTTAACAACTCGCGGTCATTACAGTGTTAAAGCGCTGCTGGATTTAAGTCTGCAATCCCCCGAAAAGTTAGTCTCAGTCTCGGCGATCGCAGCGCGTCAGTCTCTGCCGGCACCCTATCTGGAAAAATTATTAATCGAGCTGAGACGAGCAGGGTTGGTAGTCTCCGTGCGGGGAGCTCAGGGGGGCTATCGATTAGCGCGATCGCCGGCTCAGATTTCTTTGGGCCAAATTTTAGAAGCGGTGGGAGAAACTCTAGATCCGCTGCCCCGCCATCAGGGAGATCCGGCTCAAGCCGAGGATTGGGTCACGCTGACCCTGTGGAATCGACTGCATCAAAAATTAAAAGAAGCGCTCTACAGCATTTCCCTAGAAGATTTGTATTACGACGCTCGCAGTTGGCAGGCGGCGCAGGGGGAGGATGCCAGCTTTGTGGTTTGAGACAGCTAAATGGTTTGAGATAATTGAGCCGGCTGGGGCCGTTTCAATCCTGCTGGCGGCCAGCGGCTTAGACTATGGTCTGGGCGATCCCTGGAATTGGCTGCATCCGGTGCAGGTAATGGGCTGGGCGATCGCCTACTTAAGCAAAATTTTGCTCTCTATTTTTAAGCGTCCTTTCACCCAGCGCCTGGCGGGTATTGCTTTAGCAATCGGGCTGGTGGGCGGCAGCGGCTTGCTTGGCTGGGGGCTGGTCGGGGCGGCAGCTTGGCTTCATCCTGTGGCGGGCTGGGGGCTTCAGGTGGTGATGCTGGCAAGCTGCCTGGCAGGGCGCAGCCTGCGGAATGCCGCAGAGGCGGTTTTGAAGCCCCTTGAGGGCAAAGAATGGGCGATCGCCCGCCGCACGCTGAGTAACTACGTGGGGCGTGAGACGGAGACCCTATCGGCATCCGAGATGTATCGCGCCGTAATGGAAACCATCAGTGAAAATGCCATAGACGGCGTATTTGCTCCTCTGTTTTACGCCCTGGTTGGAACAGCGGCGGGGGTAGGCAGCGTTCCCCTGGCGCTGGCCTATAAAGCGGCCAGCACGCTAGATTCGATGGTGGGCTATCGCCGCGCTCCGTACACCCATTTGGGCTGGTGCAGTGCCCGGCTGGAGGATGGTTTAACCTGGGTGCCCTGCCGTTTAAGCGTATTGATGATTGCCCTATTGTCTAAGCGTCCGGCCCATGTGATAAAGCTATGCCGGCGAGATGCGATCGCCGATCTGAGTCCAAATGCAGGATGGAGCGAGTGCGCCTATGCTGCGGCCCTAGATGTGCAGCTTGGCGGTGCCAACGTTTATCAGGGCGTCATAACGCAAAAGCCTCTGCTGGGCGACGCAGTGCGCCCGATCACGCCCGCGATTATTCGTCAGGGGATGGCCCTAACCCGGCGGGTTTACTGTGGGCTGCTGGGAATTGGCATTTTGGTGACGCTAGGGGCTGTCATCATTTAGTGGTCAAGTCTTATAACGTTCCACACCCAAACTTAAAAATCCATCGGGTACGGTCGCAGGCACGCTGGGGTCAAAGTAGATGCCCATATCCACCCCAAAGAACCAGTCCTCGCGCTCTGACCAAACCAAGGCCAAAATACAGGGCTGCGCGCCAGCTTGTTTAAGGCATCGAGATCGCTGAAATGTCTAATCAAAAGCTGGCTAGGGCTATACCCCTACGCTACCACTGCAACTTCAGTCCCAGCTTTGCCACACCCTGGGCCAGTCGGTCTGCCTCGGCCGGATTTTGCTGTTGATAAAGGGCGATCGCATGGCGAAAGGCCCGCTTACTTTCAGGTAGCTTACCCAGCTTAAACAGGGCGACGCCTAAGTTTTGATGCGCTTCGGCATAGGCCGGCTCTAGCTCGATAGCGCACCTATAGGCATCAATGGCCTGATCTAAATAGCCGTAGCCTTTGGCCCGGTAGGTTGCGCCCAAATTAAAGTGGGCCGGGGTTAAGGCCGGGTCAATGGCGATCGCGGCCTGAAAAGCGGCAATGGCATTATCG
>JBCDFX010000045.1:0-15081 GCA_039177155.1 Cyanobacteria bacterium P01_H01_bin.119 | reverse complement strand
GTTCTTATTAACTACCTAGAGCCCTACGTAGGCGATACGTCGGAGCAGCGACTTCACCATCGCATCTATGCTGACTCATGCGATGATGCCCTTTCTTTTTCACAAAGAGATATTCAAGCGCAGCTAGAAACCCTCACTGGGCAGTATGCTCTAAATTCCCGGCAGCAGGCTGCGATCGCCCATGTCTTAACCTACAGCAGCCTTACTATTCAAACCTTTGAGTCCATATGCTCTAAAGCATCGCGCCGAACTCTTCAACGCGATCTTAAACAATTAGTTGAAAAGAAGATATTTGATAGCAAAGGCAACACTAACCAGCTTATCTACAAGCATGGTGATAAACTTAAATAAATGCCGTTAGAGGATTTTTAAGAAATCGATCCGTTGTTTTGACTAATTTGACTTTATTCCAATAAATTGGGATTTTTAGCCTGCACTGCGTCAATATAAATGCAAAATTCTCACTTATTTAAGAGCGCTTTAGCGATCGCTTCGATCTGATTTACCACCACCGAGATATGTCCTTCATTAGGATAGATTACTAGCTTAGCCGTCGGAAGAGCGGCAGCAGTCCGCTTTACGAGATCGAGTGGAACGTTCGTATCCTCTTCACCATAGAATAATGTTATCGGCATCCGAATTTCATCTAAATTAAAGTCCCACTTCCGAAAGTAAAGCTGAAGATCCCAGGCGGTTCCTAGTGTTCCTGAACGAAGTCCCTCGTTCAAAGCCTCACAGCTTTTTTCTATTCGACCTGGCGATTTTAATACGGCATAATCTGGTGCTGGAAGTCTTTTCTCTAGGGTTTCTAGTATCTTTGCTGGAGAACCATTGAGCGATCGCTGGGTCAATTTCATCGAGACTCGATAAAGCCAGGGAAGATACTTGATCAAAAGAAAGCTCCAACGATTGGATTTCATCAAATCCGCAGTTGTAAATTCCCATGCGCCTGAAACAACGACGGCTGAATATAATCGATCAGGAATTTTCGCAGCACAGGCAGCAACATAGCCGCCTCCCGACGAAACACCCAGCACTGAAAATTTGTCTAACCCTAGAGTATCGGCAAGAAATATAACATCCTTTGTCCAGTCAGAAAATCCGCGATTCGGTTGGAAGTCTGACTGTCCTATTCCTGGACGATCTGGCGCAATTAGCCGTAAGCCTAATCGAGTAAATTCTTTATCGCCCAGCAACAATGGCTCTAAACGAGAAGTTCCCCCACCATGAAAGTAGAAAACAGGATGACCATTGGGATCACCATATTCTGCATAGGCTAACTGCCGGTCATTAGGTAAAGTCAGCAAATTTGTGGTCTTCATAGGGACTTTTTCAATAGAGTGCTCGGTTTAGCATTTATACCGTGACACAATTTAAATCTCTCCGACTGCTTGATTAAGTCAGACAATATATCCGACTTAAATATTTCAATTTCATAGTAGCTAACTCAAACCCGCTAAAAGTTTTAGCGCTTTGCCGCATCGCGACGGTTAACCCAGCCTCTACTATGAAATACAGCGGCATTCAGAGGGTGTGGAAATGGTTAGCGCAAACCGGGTTTTGATTTTGGGCGGTTGTGGCCGCATTGGCTCAGCCGTGGCTCAAGATCTGCTGACCTACACCGATGCCGCAATTACCGTTACCGGGCGATCGCCCCAACCTTCCTCCAAGCCTCGCGTAACTGGTTTAACTCTATCTCTGGACGATCAAGCCGGGGTAGACAGTGCGATCGCCGCCCACAATCTGGTCATCCACTGTGCCGGGCCGTTTAGCTACCGCGACCACCATATCCTCGATAGCTGTATTGCCCAGCAGGTCAACTATCTCGACGTGGCGGACAATCCAAACTATGTCAAGCAGGCGCTGGCACGCTGCGATCGCGCCCAGGCTGCGGGCATTACCGCCGTGGTGAGTACCGGCGTCTTTCCCGGCATTTCTAACAGTATGGTGCGCCAGGGGATTGAACAGTTCGATCAGGCCAACAGCGTGCAGTTGAACTATGTGGTGGCGGGCTCAGGCGGGGCCGGGGTTACGGTGATGCGGACAACTTTTTTAGAATTGCTGCATCCGATTCAGGCCAAAATTGAGGGCGAAATACGGGCAATTGCGCCCTATAGCCAGCGAGAAGTCGTCACGTTTCCCTCTCCCTACGGTCGCTGCGGTGTGTACTGGTTTAACACCATCGAAGCCATGACCCTGGCAGACTCATTTCCACTGCAGACGATTATTACCAAATTTGGCTCAGTGCCCGATATTTACAATCACCTTACCTGGCTAATGGCCCACGGTGTACCCAAAAAATGGCTGGCAAAGCCTGAAACCATTGAGTTTTTAGCTGAAACCAGCTATTGGATGACTACCCTCAGCGATCGCTTCAGCGGCGTCGGGCTGGCAATGCAGGCGAATATTCACGGCAGTCGAGCCGGGCAATCGGCTTGCTTTATCAGCAATATGGTTTATCCTGACACCGCCGCCGCCGCCGGCTATGGCACAGGCAGCATTGCTCAGCTACTGCTCTCAGGGCAGTGGCAGCAGCCGGGCGTTTGGCCCGTGGAGCGATCGCTGCCTACCGATTTATTTGAGAAAACTATGGCCCAGCGGGGCTTAGAGATTCAGCAGTCATTTATTGAGAGCTATCCCTTTTCTGTCACTCTGAGGAGAGATAAAGCAGAATAGAAGATGTTCTAATTTGTATGGATGACGATGTCTGCCCCGCGATCGGCTCGGCCTACTGTTGGCTTTGTGGAGCAGTCCTGCCAACTCTATCTGAGCGCATCTCCCTAGAGTGCCGCCTCCATTGGGCAGCAACGCAGAAACGCTAGATTACGGCAACGAATCCTGAAGGCGTTGGCGAAACTCAATCACCGCATCCAGTGGCTCTGGATGATTAATATACTCCGCCAAAAGCTTTAAATCTAAACCAGGTAGAAGAGTGCTGACTAAGACTTTGATATAGCGCTCATTCTGCAGCCGATATAGCTCAAATACGCCCTTCTTCCAAAACCAAACTTCGGAAACAGCTAGTCCCTTGTAAATCTCAAGCTTGTCAAGACCGCCGCTGGTTTCTACGATTTCTATCGCTAAGTCAGGAAATTCTTTCTCAGAACCAATGCAGAAACAAGTATCTGGTTCAGCCCCACGCGCTTTCAGCGCCCTTCGAAAAGTTGTTGACCCTAGCCCATAGAAGCGGGTGCGAGTCTCTTCAAAATAAATGCCCAGCAACCGCGCAATATTGTCTTTTTGGGACTCATGCCTACGATTTGGCAACAAAATCTCCAGCACTCCCTCTAAAAAAGTGATTCGGTACCATGGGCTATCGGCCAGCGCTGCCACAACAGACTCATATTGTTGCCAGCTCACCCCACTAATGGTGTAGCGCTCCTCAGACTCATCGGGCGAAACCAGCAAAGATTGAGCCAGATCTTGCAGCAGCATCGAGGTCATAAAACAGTCCCCTGTTTAAATCTGATGCGAATCAGAACTATTGTACTCACCAGATATTGTCAATATAAAAGCAGTAGCCTGACTCAATGCCGCCCTCTTCAGGTCGCTCTATCGTAATCGGTGTAAAAGCCTCGTAATTTCGGCCCTGGGCATCCCATCGCTTTTACAATATCTGCCAAAATATTGGCCTCTCGCCCACAGATATAACTTAAGATGCGTCGCTGATCCTGCAAACCAATGTCAATTAGAAGGTAATGATTATTGGTCTCGTCAAGGATAAGCTGCAAGTGGGTATCGGGGTCCTTTCCCAAGAAGTCTCTATAGTCTTGCAAGACATGCAAAATTGCTTGCTTGAGGGTGATAGTTAGGGTATCCATCGCACAAGACTCTCCTCAGTTGAGTCAAAGGTAAATAACTGAATCTTGATTTCCAGACAACGTAATCAGCAGATTCTGAAAACCCATCTTAGATATTTCTATCAGCATCAGTAAGTCCGCAGGAGATGTGCTCTAGATTCTTTAGAGTTGCTGAGACACTTGGGAAAAGCCGCCAACATATCGCTAGTATTGAGGAACTACTTGCTTAGTTCAATTGTTCTATATCATGTAAACTGCCGGATTCGCTGCTGTGTCCGATTCAACTGTCAACGCTGCCGTTACCTCTGCTTTGCTGACCTCACCCGAAGCCGACACAGGTGTTGAGGCTGCGATCGCCCCTGCCCAGTCTTCCCAGGCCAGTCTGCCCCGTCAGCGCTGGCGCATTCACCCGGCTGCCGATGCCGTTGATGATTTAGTTGCGGCGACAGGGCTGTCGCCCTTGCTGGCCCAGGTTTTAGTCAATCGCGGTATTGCTGATGGGGAGGCTGCCGTTGAGTTTATGGAACCTGAGCGGCTGCGGCTGGCCTCCCCCTTAGAAGATTTTCCCGATTTGGCGGCGGCGGTGGATCTGCTGGTGGAGACCATTGCTGCAGGACAGGCGATCGCGATTTGCGGCGACTATGACGCCGACGGTATGACCAGTACCGCTTTACTGCTGCGGGCGCTGCGGTTTTTGGGCGCACGGGTAGACTACGCGATTCCTAGCCGCATGCAGGAGGGCTATGGCATCAACCGGCGCATTGTAGAAGACTTTCACCGGGACGGGGTGGGGCTAATTTTAACCGTAGATAACGGGATTGCAGCGGTTGAACCCGTGGCGCGGGCGCGGGAGCTGGGTATGGCGGTGATTATTACCGACCACCACGATGTGCCACCTCAGATTCCACCAGCTAACGCCATTTTAAATCCCAAGCTGATCCATCCTGCTTCGCCCTACCGGGGACTGGCGGGAGTGGGGGTGGCTTATGTGCTTGCGGTGTGCCTGGCTCAGGCTATGGGGCAGACCCAGGATTTGACGGCTCCCCTGCTGGAGCTGTTTACCCTGGGCACCATTGCAGACTTAGCCCCTTTAACCGGGGTCAATCGCCGCTGGGTACGGCGAGGATTAGGACTCCTGCCGCGATCGCGTCTTCCCGGCATTCAAGCTCTGATTCAGGTGGCCGGGCTGGGCCAGCACCGGGGAGATCTTAAACCCGAGGCAATTGGGTTTCGGCTGGGGCCGCGAATCAATGCTGTGGGCCGCATTGCCGATCCGCAGATTGTGATTGATATGCTCACCACGGACGATATCGGGGTTGCCCTGCAGCGAGCCATGCAGTGCGAAGAGGCCAACCAGCTTCGCCAAGAGATGTGTAGCCAGATTGAAGCGGCGGCCATTGAGTGGTGCGAAGCCGAACAGGCAGCGGGACGGTTAGATTTGGCGGCGGCGCGGGTGCTGGTGGTGGTGCAACCGGGCTGGCACCACGGCGTTATTGGTATTGTGGCTTCCCGACTGGTGGAGCGCTATGGGGTGCCCGTGTTTATTGGCACCTACGAAGACAAGGCCCAAAAAGAAATTCGTGGCTCGGCCCGGGGCATTCCAGAGTTCCATGTGTTTGAGGCGCTGCAAACCTGCCACGATTTGATGCCCAAATTTGGCGGGCACCGGGCGGCAGGGGGCTTTTCCTTTCCGGCGAAGAATCTACGCCAGGTCACCTCACGGCTCAGCAACTTTGCCCGTCAGCAGCTTGAGCCAGAGCACCTTAAGCCCCTAATTACGGTGGATGTGCAGGCCAATCTAGCTGAGCTGACTTTAGAGCTATACGAGCAGATTGACCGTCTACATCCCTGCGGCGTTGAAAATCCGGACCCGGTATTTTGGACGCCAAATGTGCGGATTGTAGAGCAGCAGACCGTGGGCAAAACGCGATCGCACCTCAAGCTAATGGTGGGTCAGGCAGCCCACGGCGGCGGCAGCTTAGGGGCGCAAATTAAAGCGATCGCCTGGCGCTGGGGCGATTATTATCCCCTGCCTCAGCGGGTAGATATTGCCTACAAGCTGCGGCTAAACGAATGGAAAGGCAACTGCACTGTAGAAATGGAAGTGGTCGGTGTGCGGCCGCCGTCGGTGCAAAAATCAGCCCGTCCTCGATCTGTGGTGGCCGAAGCACCTGAGGCGATCGCGCCCCCCAGCTTGCCTACACCCGGTCAGGCTTTAGCTCCCCAAGCGGGTGATTTAGATCAAAACCAGACCCAAAATCAGATTCAAACTCAAGCTCAGGGCCAGGCTCAGGACCAGACTCAAACTCAGCCTCAGGAAAGTGCGTCCCCATCCCCTGCCAGCAGCGGGCAGCTAATCTCGCGCACTGAGTTTTATCACAGCAAGCGGCCCTACTCCTGCGCTATTTATCAAACTCAGGCGGGGCGAGAACTGGTCTTAGAAAACAGCGGCGGCGATCGCGTTAGGGTTCATTTGGCCAGCCGTCAGGGCAGTTTACATCGCCCCAGTGGTGATGTGCAGGCGGTCAATTTAACCGAGCCGTTTTACTTTGATTTAGTGCGGGCCGGGCTAAGCGCTATCGAAATTCACCAGAAAACTCAGCTTTTGCTGGAAAAAGACGAGCTGCTCCAGGACAAAGATAGCCAGATTCAAACCCTGGCCCATCAGGTGGCGCTGCTAGAGCAAAAAATCAGCCAGCTCTCCGGCGAGCAGCAGCAGCGATATCAACATCTGCAGCAAGAATTTCAGCAGCAGACCGCCGCCATCCAAGACCAAGAAGCCCATATCGCCACCCTTCAGACTCAGCTCAGTTCGGCCCGGCCCGGCCCGGTTCAGACGCCGTCAGCGGCACCCAGTTCTTCAAAAACTGAGTCTCTGCCCCTCGATGTAGGCGTTACCCAGCTCGACCCCAAGGCGATTAAGCAAGCGGTACGGCAGGATTTGGGCGATCGCGTTTGGTACTGTCTGCAGGCCCCTAGCCAGAAAGATTGCTACCGGGCCTATAAGCAGGCCGAGCTGCTGCGCTTAGAGAGTAACGACCTAAACCGGGCCGACTTTTCTGAAGCCGGGCTGCGGCTTAGCTTTGCCGTGGAGCGGGAGGTGGTGCAGCCGTTTTTTGAAGCCTTGTATGAGTTTTCGCTAACCGACGGCGGCCCCGATATTGGCGGCATATCCCTTGGCCCCGGTAAAACCTACACCCTGGGGATGATGGCTCCCCTAATTGCTGACCAGTGGCAATCTTTTAACAGCAGCGCACTAAAACAGTCGGCGATGCCTAGCCCAGCTCAACGGTACAGTCCGGTCACGGGCAAAACGGGCCGATGGGATCGCGATCGCGTACAGCGCTTTATTGATCAGTGGGAGCATCCCCTAGCGGACTGGCTAATTCAGGCAGAAGATGCCGCCAGCCAAATTGATCAAATTGGCAAATTGCGCAATGTCGCAGCCCACGCCGAACAGCCTCTAAAACGATGGCACTACCAGCGGATTAAGGCGTTGATTGTGGGCAGTGAAACCCAGCCGGGATTGTTCAAACAGCTTTATGCCCAGTAGCGTGCCATCATCAAGCGATTTAAGCCTCCATCAGTTCAGTTAATTTTGCCTTTACGGCCTGAATATCTTGCCACATTAGCCATTTGGGACTGCCTTTTTGCTTAGACGGATTTCGCAATAGGTAAGCAGGGTGAAAAATCGCCATACACAGTCGTCCTTCCCACTCGATCCACTGGCCGCGGATTTTAGTGATAGGGCGCTTTTCGCCCGTAACGCCCTTTATCGCCGTTGCGCCAGTCAGCAAAATAACTTTTGGATCGACCAGGCGAATCTGCTCTAGCAGATAGGGGCGGCAGGCATTAACCTCACCGGCAGTGGGGGCGCGATTACCGGGGGGACGGCATTTAACCACATTGCAGATATAGACATCTTTGTCGGTGTCTAGCCGGACGGCGGCCAAAATCTTTTCTAACAGCTGGCCGGATTTTCCAACAAAGGGCAGACCCTGTTCGTCCTCATTTTGACCAGGGCCTTCTCCAACAATCAAAATTGGCGCGCGGGGATCACCCCGGCCCACCACCACATGGGTGCGCCCATCGGCAAGCCCACAGCGTTGGCACTGTTGGCACGGCTCGGCTAAGGCCCCCATCGACTCAAAAGTGCCCGGTGGAATTGGCACAGTGCTGCTGGTGGGAATCAGCGCCGGGTCTACCGTTTGGGACGCGGGGCTAAATCCGAGGGCGTAGTCGGCACCAAATAGTCCCAGTTGCTCGTCGGCCATAAATTTACTATCGGCTTTTCAAAAATTGCACCGCCCGTATTTTAATTGCTCTGTTGCCCAAAGAGGCTTTGCTGGTTCGGACGGCGGTTGGGGCTTCGTTGTTGGGGAGTGCCTGGGGAAAGCGAAATTTCCCCAGACCCCATCGACCAGAACGAACCGCCGTTCTGGACTTCGCGGAAGGGGTAATCTGTTAACAAGAAAGAGACCCCAAACCCAGTCGCTAAATGAACTGATGTTCTTGGCTGGATGGTCGTAGCAATCCGCTGAAAGGTTCGGGTAAGGTGACAAGCCAGATTGCTTATGCGCCAACGTTCTGACTGAGCGGCTGCAAGCAGCCCTTGAGTACTATCAGGATTTCTCAAAAGTCCGCTCTAGCCGGGTTGTTGGGTTGCATCGCTACAAGTCGTCTGTCATTGCTCTGTTCCTGCAAACCGTGTTTCAGAACTGGCTTTTGCAGACACAAACCAAGCTGCGCCAATCATCGTCGAGTAGCCTCCAAACAAAAAGGCTGCATAACGTCCTGCTGTTTCGGGTTGCATATTGCTCATCAATTCTGCAAAGCTGGCAAGAATTGGAATTTCGCCCAGCATCCCTGGCAAAGCAATACAAATTGCACCCTGCAACCAATCTTTCTGCTGGATCTTCCGCCACTTCATCACCGTCAGCGAGACAACAGTATACAGAACGCCTGTCAAACCAACGTTTAGCCAATATCTAATAGCAGAAACTTCAAAAAAAGATGACCCAATTAGCCGATAAACCGAGGTTCCTGCTACCCAGACAACCAAGCCGAGTGCAATGAATCCCACTCTATCCTTTGTGTTCATGGTTTTTACCTAGCTAAATAGTGTTAATGTAACAGTAATTACGTTAATTATTAGTGTAATAGTCGTTACGTTAACTGTCAACCGATGAGCCGACCGACTGAACCTCAGAAGAAGCAAGAGCTTTTAGAACAATGTCTAGCTGCTGCAATTGAGGCAGGAGCATTGGATTCGAGTATCAATACGATTGCCAAACGGGTAGGTACCAGTGCGCGAATGCTTGTCTATCACTTTGGCTCAAAACAGGAGTTAGAGAGACAACTTATTGGTCTATTGGAGATTCGCTTGCGCGAAAAGCTTTGGTCATTTCAAAGCGCGTCGCTCGAGGGAGCTGATTGTCCAGCAGAACCCCTGCTCGAAATGTGGCGTCATTTGACTTCATCAGCTATGTACGGATTGCTGAAACTGACGATGGAGCTAAATCAACGTGCCATACAGGGTGACTCAGAAACCCAACGTTTCATCGAGCAAGAGAGCCAAATGTGGATAGATTCTTTGTTTAATCTTACAAGTGACGAAACCACAGCTTTATCGCTATTTCATCTATTTCAAGGCGCAATCCTAGATTTCTTGACTACAGGAAATGCACAGCGCGGACAGCAGACTATCAAGGCTTTTACGGAAACGCTGCGGTAGCTTTAGCCTAAGCATCTAAAGACGTGTTGTCTCTCTTATGAACTCAAGCGATCTAACGGCTTTAGTATCTGACGGCAGAAATATGCTCACTATTTAGACTGCTGAGAAGACTTATTTGCCTTAGTTTTGAATTCCGCGTAGCGATACTGGGTGGAGCGCGCAATCTGACCAAGACTACAGCGGGCAGTTCCTAATGAACTTGGGCTAAAATTTCCACAACTTGGATTTTGCTAGGGTTCATCTACTGGCTGGCGGTGTAGCTGGTTCTGCCCGACCACCGCTGCTGTATTGCTTGGGTTAAGCTTTGCCAGCGGATGTTAGTGGATTGAGCAAGCTGTCCTAATCTGTTGTTATCGGTTTTCTCAGGATCAGAGTCGTGTTCGGCATCAGCTATTGCCAGTTCAGCCCAAGATTTCTCGCTATTATTCTGAGGGAAAATGTGAAAATCGCCACTGCTATTGCTTGCCCACTGTTGCCTGACTGTTGCCTGTTGGTTTTATGAGCTACACAAACGACTGGATCTCAAAGCTAGACGATTCTGCGATCGCCGAACTCGCCAATACCCTGCGTCGCATTGATCCGCGCTTTATGAAGGCAAGCCAAATGTACGAGGGGGCGACCCGAACCTGGTTTCAGGGTAAAGAACCCTACTTTGATGTGGTGTTTGAAACCAAAGCTGAGCAAATTCTGTGGTTTCAAATTACCCTGCGGGGCAAGTCTCTCTCCTGGAACAGCACCTATCCTGACCAGATCCAGGCCGGCGAGACCGACGAACTCGACGCGCCTATCTCGAAGGCAAACTATTCAGCCAGCGCCATCATTGAAGGCAATGCTGATTTGGATCAGCGATATCTAAATGTGGTAATTGCTCTGCTTAAGCATCGCTCAGACGATCCGCTGTTTAACCAGATGGCCACACGGTTTGAAACCCTCTCTAATCCTGGCTAGAAGCTGCAAAGAGTCTTCCCTCCGCTAGAGGCGATCGCGTTTAGCAGTGCAGATAATGGTTGACTAGGGTTTTATATCTTATATTTTGAAAGCTTACGCAGCTGTATCCGGCTTTGGCCCATCTCCAAATTCTGGTTCAATTTTGGCCCAATTTTGGCAAAGCTAAATGTTAGGAAGCATTGCGTAAGCCCTAATTTCTTCACCTGCGCAGCGCCTAAGGAAGGTCTCTATGATTTGGTATGGCTGGTCAGCGCTGTCTTGGAGCCCGTTTAATCTACTGTCCACCTGCTTTGCGGTCTTTAATCCCTTCGACTACGGGCCGATTGAAGATCCGGTAACGGTATTTTTGGTCATTGTCGGCATTATGCTGATTGCGCCGCTGATATTTGAGCGGCTGGGCCTGCCTGGAATTGTCGGTTTGATTTTGGCGGGAGTGGTCGTTGGTCCTCACGGTATTAGGCTACTAGAGCGGGACGACACCATTGTGCTGCTGGGCACGGTGGGGCTGCTGTTTCTAATGTTTTTGGGCGGTCTAGAAACCAGCCTAGACGACCTTAAGAAGAATGCTAAACCGGCGTTGGGGTTCGGCCTACTGACGTTTCTGGTGCCGATGCTGCTGGGCACTGGGGCCATGATGCTAGCGGGCTACGGCGTGCTGGCGGCGGTGCTGGTGGCCTCCTGCTTTGCCTCTCATACCCTGGTGGCGCTGCCCGTGCTCAATAAGTTAGGCATTATGAAAGCACCGCCAATCACCGCTACGTTGGGCGGCTCTTTAGTTACTAATGTGCTAGCGCTGCTGGTGCTGGCGGTGGTAGTAAAAGCCCAGGCCGGGGATTTGACCCTGGGCTTTTGGCTATTTTTGATTCCGTCGCTGATAGTGTTTACGGTGGTCACCCTGTGGGGGGTTCCGCGCCTAGGGCGCTGGTTTTTTGTTCGATTTGGCCATGATGAAGGGGCAGAATTTGTCTTTGTGCTGGTGGCGCTATTTGTGGTGTCCTATATTGCCGGGCTGATTGAGATTGAGCCGATTGTAGGCGCGTTTTTAGTGGGCATTGCTATCACTCAGCAAATTCCCACCCTGAGTCCGCTGATGAATCGGATTCAGTTTATTGGTAATACGCTGTTTGTGCCGTTTTTTTTGATTTCTGTGGGAATGCTGGTCGATCCTCTGATTTTGATCAGAGAGCCACAGTCTTTGCTGGTGGCCGCCATCATTATCGGGGTAGAGCTAATCAGCAAATTTATGGCTGCCTGGGGGACGGGCAAGCTGTTTGGCTGGTCATTTGATAGCTCGATGACGGTGTTTGGCCTTTCAGTGGCCCAGGCCGCCTCTACCCTGGCCGCAGTAACGGTGGCGTTCAATCTCGATATTGTCGATGAAGCCACGGTCAACGGGGTAATTGCCATGATTTTGGTCAGCTGTATTGCCTCTCCGTGGATTACGGAGCGCTGGGGCGATCGCATGGCATCCGGTACGCCTGAAGCTAGCCCTGACAGTGCCGCAAACCCCTGGGGCAAGCGTATTTTAGTGCCCGTCTCAAATCCAGAAACTGAGGACAGCTTGCTGAATCTGGCGATTTTGCTGACCAAGCGCTCAGAGGGAATCCTGCTGCCCCTCAATGTGCTCAGCGATCGCCGTGGCACCATTGCCCAGCACGCTCAAACCCATCAGCAGCGGCTGCTGGATAAAGCTGAAAATGTAGCCCACGCCGCGGCGGTCAATGTGGAAGCGATTGCCCGAGTCGATCACAGCATTAACAAGGGCATTTTGCGCTCAGCTACGGAGCGCCGCGCCACACTGATTATCTGCGGCTGGAATAGCCATTCTCGCTACCGAGACAACCTATTTGGCAGCATGATAGATGGCGTTTTGCGGCAGGCCACTCTGCCCGTGCTGGTGACCCGCTTTGCTCAGCCCGTTGAGATGTCAGAGCGAGTAGTGCTAGCGATGTCGCTGACCCGGCGGCTGACACCAGCCGCCAGACTTTCTCTCTCTTTAGCAGAGCAGCTCGCAGAAGAAATTAAAGCGCCCCTGCAGCTACTGCTGGTACACGGCAAATCTCAGCGCCGCATCACCCCCCAATGGCTCGATCAGATCCCCGAAGCGCTGCCGGTCACCTATGCCAGCGGCACCCTGACCCATCAGACGTGCCATCGACTGCAATCGACAGATTTGCTGATTTTGCCCGCGCGTCGGAGTCGATCTCAGGGCAAGCTAGAGCTTCGGCGAGAACCGGAAGCGATCGCCTATCGCTGTCCCCAATCCTCGATGATTATTGTCCACACCCCCGTGGGGACAAGCGTTAGCGAATCAGCCACCCAACCGGCCAGCGCCGAAGGGCCTAAACCTAAAGAGCTCACCCCAGAACCCAGCGCCGCCCTGCCCTCCTAGAGCTTAGACCGTGGCGGCAGGGGCTTCCAAAATCAGCTTAGATCGCTTGGTGGTCGCTGGGATTTCCATAGGATAGTCCCCGGTAAAGCAGGCTGAGCAGAAGCCGCTGGGGTTTTGGCGAGTCGTCTCCAACATGCCCTCCCAGCTTAAATAGGCCAATGAGTCTACTCCAATTTGGTCGGTGATTTCTGCCACAGACTTGGTGGCGGCAATCAGCTGTTTCTGGTTGTCGGTATCAATGCCAAAAAAGCAGGGGTGGGTAACCGGCGGAGATGAAATTCGCATATGCACTTCTGTAGCGCCGGCTTCTCTGAGCGCTTTAACAATTTTGCGGCTGGTGGTACCACGCACAATAGAGTCATCCACAATAATGATGCGCTTACCATTGAGCACGTCCCGCAGGGGGTTGAGCTTCATGCGAATACCGGACTCTCGCATATGCTGGGTGGGCTGGATAAAGGTGCGGCCTACATAGCGGTTTTTAATGAGTCCTTCGGCGTAGGGAATGCCAGAGGCCTGGGAAAACCCAATGGCGGCGGGCACACCGGAGTCGGGGACGGCAATCACCAAATCCACATCGGCGGGGGATTCTTTGGCCAACTGCTTGCCCAACCGCAGCCGATAGCTGTAAAGGCTTTCATGGTTGACCACGCTATCTGGCCGTGCAAAATAAATCATCTCAAAAACGCACATACGGCGTGACTCGTTGGCCCACTGCACCGACCGAATGCCGCTCTGATCGATCCAGACCATCTCGCCGGGGTGAATATCTCGCAGATAGGTAGCCCCAATAATATCTAGGCCGCAGGTCTCAGAGGCCAGGACATACTGGGCCGGTGCCCCGGGGGCGGGCGCTTCATCATCTAGGTAGCCTAGCACCAGCGGGCGAATGCCGTTGGGATCCCGGGTGCCGATCAGTCCTTCTGAAGTGGCAATGGTTAAGCTAAAGGCGCCTTTGCAGCGCTTAAAGGCCGCGATCGCACCTTCAATCCAGCCTAGGCCGTCGTTTACCGCCTCTGCAATGGCGTAGGCAATCATTTCAGAATCGGTGGTGGTTACCAAATCCCAATCTCGCTTAAGCAGCTCTTCTCGCAGGGTCAGCACATTGACCAAGTTGCCATTGTGAGCCAAAGCCAGCTCCCCCAGGCGCGACTTTACCACCGCGGGTTGAGCATTACACACTAGACTTGAGCCCGTGGTTGAATACCGGGTATGGCCCACGCTGAGATGGCCCGGCATTTGCCGCAAAATTTCATCATCAAACACCTGGGAAACTAACCCCATATCCTTATAGAGATAGAGGTCTTCCCCGTGAAAGGTGGCAATCCCGGCGGACTCCTGCCCTCGGTGCTGGAGCGCATACAGCCCGAAGTAGGTCAGAGTGGAGGCGGCCTCACCGGGGGCATAAACGCCAAACACGCCGCAGGCTTCTCTGGGTTTATCAAGGGGCTTATCAAATGGAGAAATAGCCAGGGGCGGCTCTGCCTCCTCAGCGGTCGAGGTCTCGGCCAGAGTCTCGGCCAGAGTCTCGGCAAAATGCATCGCAGATTGATCGCAGGACGAGGCAGTCATAGGGTTTTAGATTGAGATGGGATTGGCAAGAGTGGCAATGGTTGGCAGCACTGATCAAATAACGATTTAACTCCGTCTGCTACGCCCGTATATCAGACATAAGACAGACATAGGACAAGGGGCCCTGGCAATCAGCAACCCAATTTGCCCGAGCCTAGGCTCTAATCTACACAGTTCATCATAAAAGTTAATGCTTCGATACGGTGCTCTCAAGGGTGGGAACCGAACCCATATTCTGATCGCATCTCGATCCCCAGGGCTTGCCTTAGAAACTTTACAGCCATTCGCCAAAAGGTTCGGGCGAATTGCGAGTCTGATTGCTGTTATATCCAACCCCTCCAGCGATACCTGCTGCGGTGAGCGATCTGACCAAAGGTATAGTTTACAAATCGAAAGCGGTTTAAAGACAGGTTTAATTTTTAACTATTCCTTAATACGATATTTATCGTATCACTCCCGCCGAAGCCGTAAGTTTCCCTTTTTGGGGCCGCTCAGGTTGAGTCGGAGGTTGCGATCGCTGCCGGAATAGCCTGCTCCCAGCGATCGCGCAGGATGGCTAAGTCTAAACTGATCAAAACGGTTTGATCTGCAGCGCTCAGGGTCAAAGCCGGGGTGTCGGTTACCGTCCCCAGGCG
>JBCDFX010000044.1:0-15153 GCA_039177155.1 Cyanobacteria bacterium P01_H01_bin.119 | reverse complement strand
CCGGTGGCCCTATCCTGCGCGGCGCTGTTTCCTGAGCAGGTTAAGGCGATCGCCCTCTCTGGCCCGCCCGCCTGGCGGCTGATGACCAATCCCACCGATCCCGCTCAGCAAAAGCTGGCCTGGAATCTGTTTAATACTCCCCTGGGCCGCGCGTTTTATCAATATGCCCGGCGGCGACAGTTTTTGGCTTCTTTTTCGGAGCGTCAGCTGTTTGGCGACCCGGCAGAGATTGACGAACACTGGCTCGATCAGCTCCAGGCGCAGTCGCAAAAAGCCGCAACCCGCCATGCGGTATTTGCCTTTCTGGCTGGATTTTGGCGGCAGAACTATCAAGGGGCGATCGCGGCGGTGCCCTGTCCTACCCTGGTTGTTTTTGGAGAGCAGGCATCGAGCATTACCAAAGGCTATGTGGAGAGCGCGGAGCAGCGGCTTGGGGCCTACCTAGAGCATTTACCCCACGCAGAAGGCTGCCAAATTCCGGGGCGCAATGTGTTGCCCTATGAATCGACGACTGAGTTTGTGCAGGTGCTGGGCCGTTTTGTAAATGCTTTGAGTTGATACTGCCATTGCCCTATGGTCATGAATCTGTACGCCGTGAGACTGGTCCCCCAGCAGGACTTAAAGCAGGCGCTAGTGCGCTGGGTAGACAAAAATGCCGTAGAAGCCGGCTGCATTCTCACCGCGGTTGGGAGTTTGAGCCGAGCGACCCTCCGATTTGCCGGGCAGTCTGAGGCGACAGTGCTAGAGCAGCCCTTTGAAGTCATTTCTTTATCTGGAACTCTAGCAAAAGGCGGGGTTCATTTACATCTGGCGATCGCCGATGCCAGCGGCCAGATGCGAGGGGGACATTTAATGGACGGCTGTCTAATTCGCACCACGGCGGAAATCGTTATCGGCGATCTCAACCAGTTTGCCTTTAGTCGCGTTTTCGATCGGCAAACGGGCTACCGCGAGCTCACTATTGAGCGGCTGATGTCCTAGGGGGCAGGGATACTGGTTGCGGTAAGCAGGCAGCGCGGCAAGTTACCGTTGTGGCCACAGATTAGTCTCCAACAGTTCCGTCAGCCCCACCGTGCCGACAAAAAATACATAAATGCCGTAGGGCAGCGATCGCTGCCCTCGATCGGGCGCTAAAACCACGGCGGCGATCGCTTCAATTCCGTGGGCGATAAGCACAAATCGTCCAAACCAGAGGGCTAAGGGCGGCAGCGGCACGCTGATCCCCAGCACAAGACTGCCCAACTCCAGGGATAAAACACCGGACACTAGCCCGATAGAGACGACTTTAATAATGGTTTTAATTACAGTAGAAAGCATACTTGACAGACGTTATGGATAGAGAACGGTGCAGTTGGCCCCAGCATCTAAACGGCAATAGAAGCAGCATCCCAGTTATATCTGTGACGTTAGCAATTAGACCAGCGTTATGGGATGGCTCCCCAATTCAACCCGCTAAATGGGACAATGGGGCGAGATGGGAACGTGAAGGATTATTGGAATCATGCTGAACCGAGTCGCCGCAGTGCTGTTAGTCATTGCTGCACTAGCGCTGCAGAGCTGCGGAGGAGGTGCCGTATCTCTGCAAAGCTATGCGGACAACTATGACGGCTATAAGTTTCAATATCCCACAGGCTGGGTAGAGGTCAGCATTCCAGGGCAGGGGCCAGACGTCGTGTTTCACGATTTTGTCAACGAAACCGAAAACGTTAGCGTGGTGATTAGCGACGTGCCCGAAGGCACAACCCTAAAAGATTTGGGCACGCCCACTGAAGTCGGCTACAAGCTCTCTAAAAGTATTAACGCTATGACGGGTGACGACCGGGATGTGGAGCTTGTCAATGCCCAGGCTTTTCCCGTTGAAGATAAGCTGTACTACATTTTGGAATATGTGGCCGATTTGCCCGCTGGCGTCCGTCACAACTTGGCCAGCGTGATTGTGCGACGGGGTAAGCTATACACCTTTAACGCTTCGACTCGTGAAAGCCGCTGGGAGCGAGTAAAAACCATGTTCAAGCAGTCCGTTGCCTCCTTTACGGTGTATTGATCGGGTTTAACCCCAGATTTATCGTTTCGTCTGATTAGGATTTGGTTTGATGGAACGCCAGTTTGTGCTTGCATCTGCATCTCCGGCCCGGCGGCAGCTTTTGGTCTCTGCCGGGATTCAGCCCTTTGTTTGTCCCAGCAATTTTGATGAAGATCAGGTGCAGATGGACAGCCCGGCGCGGCTGGTGCAGGTGCTGGCAGAGTCTAAAGCCAGCGCTGTGACACCGCAGTTTGCTAACGCCATTGTGTTGGGGTGCGACTCAGTGCTGTGGTTCGACGGCCAAATTTACGGCAAACCCGACGGGATAAACGATGCGATCGCCCGCTTGAATCGTATGCGCGGCGGCATGGGCGAACTCTATACCGGCCATGTCCTGGTTGACACTACCACCGGCAAGCGGCTGGTTCGCTATGCGGTGACCCGAGTCTTTTTTGCCCGGGCTAGCGATCGCCAGATTGAAGCCTATGTGCGCTCCGGTGAGCCGTTAAGATGCGCGGGAGCCTTTGCCATTGACGGCAAGGGCAGCCTGTTTATTGAAAAAATTGAGGGATGCTACACCAACGTTATCGGGCTGAGTATGCCGCTGCTGCGAACCATGCTGGATGAGCTTGGCTACAGCGTTGCCGACTTTTGGCACTCAGATATTTAAGCTGACTTTTGGCACTCGGCTATTTGAGTCGATATTTAAATCGATTTTGACCATTCTTTCCAGCCGTCTCCTTTTAACCTTACTGCGATGAAATATCACTGGCTTACGGGTTTGTTGCTGCTCGGTCTGGGGGGATATATCCAGCCGGCCCAGGCCGCTATCTGCCCCGCAGAACTGGGTGCCCGGGTAGATGCCATTCTGGCCGATAATCCTCAGCTTCAGCGGGCCAGTTTGGGCTTTTATGTGGAAACCATAGGCGATCGCACCCTGGTATTTAGCCGGGACGGCAATCGCTTTTTTGTCCCTGCCTCTAATCAAAAGCTGTTCACTACGGCCGCTGCCCTTGATGCCCTGGGGCCAGACTTTCAAATACAAACGGTTGTGCAGGGGCGCACCAATGATTTTGGTCTAACTACGCTGCGGATCGTGGGCGGCGGCGATCCTAGCTTTGGGGATGAGCAGCTTACAGACCTAGCTCAGCAGCTCACCGGACAGGGCATCTCCCAAGTTAGCGACTTAATCGGCGACGATAGCCATTTTCCGGGCTCTCCGGTCAACCAAAACTGGGAGTGGGAAGATGTGCAGGCGGGCTATGGGGCCCCGGTCAACAGTCTGATTATTAACCGCAACCAGCTTGGATTGACCTTCTATCCCACCGCCGCCGGGGAGCCCGTGCGAGTGGAATGGAACGATCCAGCGATCGCCGATGATTGGCAAGTGATTAACAACACCACTACGCTGGCCTCTGGAGAACCGGGCTATGTGTATGTGGGTCGCGACTTAAGCCGCCCAATTGTTTATGCGCGGGGCAGCCTGGTCGCGGGGGGCAGATCCGATTGGGCCTCTATTGCGATTCCCGATCCGGCTCAATACTTTATTGAGCGATTCGAGCGCACCCTAGAATCGGCCAATATCGCCGTCAGCCGCACCGAGGTTAGCACTGAGCCAGCTACTGTTTCCATGCCTGTCTTGGCTTCGATTACCTCACCGCCCCTATCTCAACTGATGCTTCGGATTAATCGCAACAGCGATAATCTCTACGCCGAAGCAGTGTTAAAAACCTTGGGCATCGAAGCTTCCCAAAATCGACCCGCCGACGCTACCGCTGCGGGAACAACGGCAGTCAAGCGCGTTTTGCAGGAGCTGGGGGTTGCCCCAGATGCCTATGTCCAGGTAGACGGCTCTGGCTTATCTCGCCACAATTTGACCACGCCAGAAGCGCTTGTCTCGGTGCTACAGGTAATGGCGCGATCGCCCCATGCCGGGACTTTTCGCAACTCTCTATCCCAGGCTGGGGTCAATGGAAGCCTGCGCAATAGTTTTAATAACAGCGCGATCGCCCAGAAGGTCTGGGGAAAGACGGGCTGGCTAAGCCGCAATGCCGCTCTCTCCGGATATGTAGAGCCGCCCAACTATCCCCCTCTGGCGTTTAGTCTATTGCTCAACAATGCGGATACGCGTAGCTCGGTGATCGGGCAGACCATGGATGAAATCGTGCTGCTGCTGGGTGAGCTGCAAAGCTGTTCTTAAGCAAAAGTTCGCGCTGCTCATCCGTTACGGCAAGATGCCTTCTGACCGAATATTTCGGAGGGAGCTATTGCGACTTCGATAGTCTGTCTTATCCATAAAAAGGCAGTTAATGACAACGTCCTTTTATAGCTTTTGTCAGATTGCCCCACCGCACCCAGTATCGCTGGAGTAGACGGCACAAAAGCAAGCTACTCGCAATCCGCTTGAAAGTTTCAGCGGATTCAGATAAAGCTAAAATTAAACATTGACTTAAGTCCGCTCAGAAGTCATTATTGTCTTAGCTGAGTTGACTTTGTTACGATCAGCGCTTTTTAGTTTAGAGAATGTGCCCTGAAATACGCTCTGCTGGAGCGGCTGCTTGTCATGAAATCTATAAGTCATAGAGCCTACAAATCCAAGAATCTATGAGTCACAAATCTATGGGCCATGAAATGTATGGTTATGGCACAGCTGCCGTAGCGCAATGGTCAACCAAACGGACGGCACAGACTCAATTCAAGCGACTCAACTAAGCTTCAAACTGCCAAAGTTCACCTTACTTTAAAGCCTCAATATGATGTTTCAGACTGACCAACCGGACGCGATCGCGTCCACTCTTTCTGCTGACCAAGCCAGCGATGCCGCCGCCGACAGCCGCGAACCAATTCGCCATATTTTGCTGGGTTCCCTAACGGGGGTTCGCGCAGAAATTCTCAATTTACACAAGCGCGGCCATTCCGACCCCAACGATTGGAGTAAACCGCTCCCCACCGGGCGACCAGGAGAAGTAATGGCCATTTTGACCAAGTTTTTGGTTCGCTCCCAGTAAGACCCTGTGTCACAGATTGATCATGGCTTATCATGGCTTTGGTCAGATTGCGCGCGCTCCATCCAGTATCGCTGGAGTCATTGGCGCAGAATCACTGTGACTCGTAACCCGGCCCGAACCCTTCGGCGGATTGCTATTCGTTACAATCTTTACTTCAACCGATATGCATCAGTGGCATTGGCAAACTTGGGGCGATGCGGCCTATCTCACCTGTAGTCTTTTGGCGGATTGGCCCCACGGCTTTTTTACCCGGGCCTTTGCCCCCAAAACACCAGAAGTTTTAGTTCAGGCCCTCAGTCCCACGGCTGCTGTTTATCGCGGTCAACAGGTGCATGGCAACCAGGTCTTAGCGCCTAGCGAAATCCCTACGGCTGTGGCCGCTGTGCCCGGCGCAGTTGCGACCCTGCCGGAGCGCCCGCCTGCAGACGGTATGCTCACCGATGCTGCCAATCAATCGGTCTGGGTCTGTTCGGCAGACTGTAGCCCGGTTCTAATTGCCCATTGCAAAACGGGACAGGTCGCGGCAGTTCATGCCGGCTGGCGGGGCACGGCTCAGCGGATTGTGCCGGCGGCGGCGCGACTGCTGGAGAGCGGCAGCGTTGAAGATTTACGCGTTGCCATTGGCCCTGCGATCGCAGGGGAAGTTTATCAGGTGTCTAGCCAAGTAGGGGCCGAAGTGGGGGCCACGGTTGCCGCTGGCATCTTGTCTCACGCTGAGGCGACATCAGCCGAACTGCTGCTATCAGCCCTCCAAGCCCTAGAGAATCCACCGATTTTGAGCGACGCCGAGCCGGGGCGAGTCAGACTTGACGTGCGCCGGATTAATCTTCTCCAGCTCCAGCAGATGGGCCTGCAAGATAAACAGATCGCGATCGCGCCCCACTGCACCTATCAGGACGCCGAACGCTTCTTTTCCTACCGTCGCACCCGCCAAAAACAGGTGCAGTGGTCGGGTATTGTCAGTCGATAGGCCGCAGGCATCACGTCAAGCAAAAATTTGCCATTATCATAGTTCGTCAGTACTATTAAAGAGCGATATCGCTCTGCCAGATTTAGCGTTACCATACATTTCTGACGCTGAGCAATACAGAGCCTCGCGAGTCCAAACCACCCAATTTGTTTTCTAAACTTTGCGCAATTAACTCCCCATCATGGCTTCCAAAAACGAATCTTCTGAAAAGCAAAAGGCGCTGGGTATTGTGCTCAATCAGATTGAGCGCAACTTTGGTAAAGGGTCAATCATGCGCCTGGGCGAAGCCGGACGGATGCAGGTGGAGACCATTCAAACGGGTGCTCTCACCCTGGATGTGGCCCTAGGCGGCGGCTTACCCAAAGGCCGGGTGATTGAAATTTATGGCCCAGAAAGCTCCGGTAAAACCACGGTGGCGCTCCACGCGATCGCGGAAATTCAAAAATCCGGCGGGGTTGCGGCCTTTGTAGATGCAGAGCACGCCCTCGATCCGGTCTACGCTGAGGCACTGGGGGTCGATATTGAGAATCTGCTGGTCTCCCAGCCCGATACAGGCGAAATGGGGCTAGAAATTGTCGATCAGCTGGTGCGCTCGGCGGCAATTGATCTAATTGTGATTGACTCTGTAGCCGCCCTAACGCCCCGGGCCGAGATTGAGGGGGAAATGGGCGATTCCCACGTTGGGCTACAGGCCCGCCTGATGAGTCAGGCTCTGCGCAAGATCACCGGCAATATTGGCAAATCTCAGTGCACGGTCATCTTTCTAAATCAGCTGCGCCAAAAGATTGGCGTGATGTACGGCAACCCGGAGACCACGACCGGCGGCAACGCCCTTAAGTTCTATGCGTCGGTGCGTCTGGATATTCGTCGGATTCAAACCCTGAAAAAAGGCAACGACCAATATGGCATCCGCGCCAAGGTCAAAGTTGCCAAAAATAAAGTAGCGCCTCCTTTCCGCATCGCTGAGTTTGATATTTTGTTTGGGCAAGGGATTTCCGGTATCGGCTGCCTGCTGGATATGGCCGAAGAGCACAGTATTGTAAGTCGTAAGGGAGCTTGGTACAGCTACAACGGCAGCAACGTGGGCCAGGGCCGCGACAATACCATTGCCTACCTGCAAGAAAATCCGGAAGTTGCGGCAGAAGTGGAGCAAAAGGTGCGGCAAACCCTGAAGCCGGACGCGATTAAGACCGAGCCGGGAGATGAGTCAGATGAGGATTTTGACGAGTAGCATCTGGGTCAATCGTAAGCGTCCCCTGAGCGAAATCGTTGGCGAAGCCTTTCCGGAGGGAATAGGGACGCTTTGGCTGGGTTGTAGCTTCGACTCCGCTCAGCTAGCGATGTGTATGGGACGGTTACGGTCAATCCGGTTTTTTCCAGCGCCAGTTTCTTAACGCCAGTTTCTCAACGTAGGATAATGGGGGCGATCGCGGTCCTGTTTTTCTCTGCGCTATGTCACCTGTTCAGATGCAAAAGCTGTACGAAGGCAAAGCCAAAATTGTCTACGCCACGGACAATCCCCAGGTTTTGCTGACCTACTTTAAAGATGATGCCACCGCCTTTAACGCTCAAAAGCGAGGCATCATCACCGGCAAGGGACAGATTAACTGTGCGATTTCCACCCATTTATTTCAAATGCTGGCCCAGCAGGGCATCGAGACCCACTGGCTAGAGACCCCCAGCGATCGCGAAATGGTGGTCAAAGCGGTTGAGATTATTCCTCTAGAGGTTGTGGTGCGCAACCTGGCGGCGGGTAGCCTCTGCCGCCAAACGGGGCTGGCATTGGGAACAGCACTCTCGCCGCCGCTGGTGGAGTTTTACTATAAAAATGATGAGCTGGGGGATCCGCTGCTGACCCGCGATCGCATCCAAGCAATGGCCCTAGCCAGCGAGGAGCAGGTGCAGCAGCTTGACACCCTGGCGCGACAAATTAACACCCGTCTGTGCCAATTTTTTGACCAGTGCGGCATTACCCTAGTGGACTTTAAGCTGGAGTTTGGCCTTGACGCTGGCGGCGCACTTCTGCTGGCAGACGAGATCAGCCCCGACACCTGTCGCCTTTGGAACCAAGCAGAGGCCGATATCCGTCAACGGGTTATGGATAAAGATCGATTCCGCCAAGATTTAGGCGAGGTGGAGGCGGCTTATCAAGCCGTTCTCAATCGCGTTCTGGCACAGACGAATTCCCTGTAGGTTCGCCTCATGGGGTAAGATCTTCCCGATTGATCCGAAGTGTTTCGTAGTTTCAGGTTTGGTATCTCCCTTGGCATGGGCTGTTCCGGTGCAGTTTGCGCTGCTGTCGCGATCGGCACCTGCCCAGTGGGAGAACCAGCGGTGGTGTGGATGTCGTGGACGAATAATTAGAATGCGCCTATCTCCAGCTTTACTAGCATTATTGACCATTTCTGCTGCGTGGAGCATCTGCGATCGCGCCCAGGGGCAAACCTTAGATGACGCGGTCACCGTTGCCGTATCAACAGCCAAGCCTGCCCCAGTCGGCAGCCTTAATTCAGCGCCGGGGCAGGCTGTCTCGCCTCTTAATCAGGCCATTGAGACCGCATCGGCTAGCCCTTCTCCCTCTACAAATGCCGTCCTCGAAGAATTACTAACCCCAGCGGCGGTTATTGCAGACTCAGTGGTGAGTGACAACAGCCTTTCCACTGGCGCTGAGTCTGCGGTTAAGTCGCCTGTGCCATCATCTAATAATCCTGTTGAAGCCCGTGAATCCGCGCCTATGGTTCTGGCTTCAGTGCCTTCCCCCAGCAATTTGGCCGAAGATTCGGCAGCCCCATCGTCGCATACAGCAGGGCTTGAAACCGCTACCACCCCAGCCCCTAATGTTTCTGCCCATAGCCTGGGTGCAACCCTCTCACTCACCGATATTGTGGCTGGAGAAACTGGGTCAGCTCAACTTAGCCAGGCCACTGAAGATCCCGCTGATGGTAACGATGCTTCGCCAGAAGCAGAGAGTGAAACCGACGCCCTGCCCAATGAAGATGAAGCCCCTGAAACGGAATTCCCCGATAACGAAGACGAGGCTGAAACAGAATCGCCCGATGATGTGGAGAATGAAACCGACGCCCCGCCAGAGGCTGATGAAGTTCCTGAACTGGAATTCCCCGATAACGAAGACGACGCTGAAACAGAATCACCCGATGATGTAGAGAGTGAAACCGACGCCCCGCCAGAGGCTGATGAAGGTGAAGACGCTGAGACGGAATCACCCGCTGACGAAGACGATGCTGAAATAGAGCCGCCCGCTGACGACCCCGCTGACGATCAGCCCGCCGCAGAAGTGCGAGTTCTGGTCGCTGAAGTAGAGGTTATAGCGGTAGAGGGCGCGACCCTCACCCCAGAGCTGGAAGACGAAGTTTATAGCGCAATTGGCACTCGTCCCGGACGCGATACAACGCGATCGCAGCTTCAGAGCGATATCAACAGCATCTTTGAAACCGGCTTTTTTGCCAATGTGCAGGCCGTTCCCGAAGATACGCCCCTGGGGGTACGAGTGACCTTTAGAGTGCAGCCCAACCCGATTCTGCGGGAGGTTGTTATCAGCAATAGCGCCCTGACCGAGGCCGGCACCGAAGATGTAGACGCCGTTGTCGAAGAAATCTTTGAGCCGCAATACGGTGAAATTATCAACCTGATTGACTTTCAGAACGGGATTTTGGCCCTTAATCAGTGGTATCAGGACAATGGCTATATTCTGGCTGAAGTGACGGCGGCTCCCCGGGTTGCGGCCGACGGCACCGTTACCCTGATTGTGGCAGAGGGGGTAATTAGCGACATCAATGTACAGTTCCTCAATCAGGAAGGTTCGCCCGTAGACGATGAGGGCAACCCGGTGGGAGGGGTCACCCGCGATTTTATTATCACCCGCGAGTTTATGTCCCAGCCGGGGGATGTGTTTAACCAGGCCGATATTCAACAAGACCTGCAGCGGGTCTTTGGCTTGGGCATTTTCGACGATGTACGGCTGTCCTTAGAGCGGGTCAGCAACCGTCAGGTAAATGTAATTGTCAATGTGATTGAGCGCAGCACGGGTTCAGTGGCAGCAGGTCTTGGCTTTAACTTTACCGGCGACCTGTTTGGCACCCTCAGCTATCGCCAGGACAACTTTGGCGGCAACAACCAGAAGTTTTCGGCGGAGACTCAGCTCAGTTTCCGAGATATTTTGTTCGATATCAGCTTTACCGATCCGTGGATTGCGGGAGATCCCAATCGCACCTCCTACACGGTGAATGCCTTCGCCCGGCGGACGGTTTCCCTGGTATTTGATAATGGCCCCGTGGAGGTTGTTTTGCCCAACGGGGACGATGTGCGAATTAATCGATTTGGGGGCGGGGTAACCTTTGCCCGGCCCTTAGGGGGCGGCTGGACAGGCTCCCTGGGCACTCAAGTTCAGCGGGTCTCTACCCGCGACGGCGGCGGCGCAATTGCCACCGCTGATGCCTTGGGCAATCCCCTTAGCTTTAGCGGCATCGGCCAAGACGATCTGTGGACGGTGCAGTTTGGCTTGGTAAACGATCAGCGTGACGATCCGCTCAACCCTACCCGGGGGTCAGTGCTGCGGCTGAGCACCGACCAGTCTATTCCGCTGGGGCTGGGCAATATCCTGTTAAACCGGGTACAGGCGAGCTACAGCTATTACATCCCGCTCAGCTTGATTAACTTTAGCGATGGCCCCCAGGCGCTGGCCCTTAATATTCAGGCGGGTACGGTACTGGGTGACTTACCGCCCTACGAAGCCTTTGCTTTGGGGGGCACCAACTCGGTGCGCGGCTACGATGAGGGCGCTTTAGCCAGCGGCCGCAGCTATTTGCAGGCCTCAGCAGAGTACCGCTTCCCGATTTTTTCGTTTATTGGCGGGGCGCTGTTTGCCGATATCGGCACTGACTTAGGCAGCGGTTTTTCGGTGCTGGGAGCGCCGGGGCCAACGCGAGGTAAGCAGGGCAGCGGCTTTGGCTACGGTGCCGGGGTGCGGGTGCAGACACCCCTGGGCCCCATCCGAATTGACTATGGCTTTAACGACAGCGGCGACGGGCGACTACACTTTGGAATTGGAGAGCGGTTCTAATGCTGGGGACGCCAAAAGCGGGGCCAAAAGCAGAAATTGATGCTGGAGGCGCGATCGCGGCTGAATCTACGGTCTGCTCTCAGCAGACGGTGGCCGCTGGGACTACCCGCGCCGGGGTTGGGCTGCATTCTGGGCAGCAGACCCAGGTCACTATTCTGCCAGCGGATGCCAACCGGGGCCGCTATTTTGTCCGCACCGATTTGCCGGGTCAGCCGGAGATTCCCGCTGCGCTAACGACGGTTCACCAGACCCTGCTCTCAACAGAGCTGCGCCAGGGCAGCGGAGCCGTTCGCACCGTTGAACATCTGCTAGCCGCACTTTGGGGGGCGGGGGTAGACAATGCTCGCATTGAAGTCAACGGGCCAGAGCTACCGCTATTAGATGGCTCCGCTGCCGAGTGGACAGCCGCGATCGCCCAGGCCGGTCTAAAGCGCCAATCCTCTGCTCGGCCCATCCCAGTGTTATTAAACCCGGTTACAGTCCAGCATAAGGACGCTTTTATCACCGCCGTTCCGGCTGAAACGCTGCGGTTTAGCTACGGCATTGACTTTGATCTGGCCCCCATTGGCAATCAGTGGCATAGCTGGTCACCTCCAGCCGACCCATTTGCCGCTGCGATCGCCCCTGCCCGCACCTTTGGGCTAGCCCACCAGATTGAAGCGCTTCGTCAGCAGGGTTTGATTAAAGGGGGCAGCCTAGACAATGCCTTAGTTTGCAGCGAAACAGGCTGGCTAAATCCGCCCCTGCGGTTTGCGAATGAGCCCGTTCGGCATAAGCTATTGGATCTGGTGGGGGATTTGAGTTTACTGGGCAGTTTGCCGTCCATGCATGTGGTGGTTTATAAGGGCAGCCATCAACTTCACGCCCGGTTTGCCCACCAGCTCTTGCCCCATCTTGACGGTGCCGTGCCTGCATAATTCAATGACCTTAACGCCCATGACAACCCTTGCCAACACAAATAACGCTACCGACGTCGCTGCTAATGGCGGTGAGGCAGCGCTTAAGACAACTTTCTCCCTGGAAGAAATTCAGGCGCTCTTGCCCCACCGCTACCCCATCGCTTTGGTGGATCGGATTACGGACTATGTGCCGGGAGAAAAGGCGGTTGGTCTAAAATGCGTCACCTTCAACGAGCCCCATTTTCAAGGTCATTTTCCGGGACGCCCGATTATGCCTGGGGTGTTGATCGTAGAAGCGATGGCTCAAGTTGGCGGTATTGTGCTGACTCAGCTGCCCGGCGTCAGCGGGTTATGGCTATTTGCCGGGATCGACAAGGTGCGCTTTCGGCGGCCTGTGGTGCCCGGGGATCAGCTGGTGATGACCGTTGAGCTGCTGACCCTAAAGCGCAAGCGATTTGGCAAAATGAGCGCGATCGCGGAGGTTAACGGCACCCTAGTCTGTGAGGGGGAACTCATGTTCTCAAGTGTCGACTAGGTGATTGAATGCCAACCCGGTGATTGAATGCCAACCCGGTGACTGACTGTCGACTAAATGACCAGGGCAATTCCAACTGCGTGCTGTTCTCGGTGGAGACCGTCAAACTTGATTGCTGTGCATCCCTTAGCTGGCTTCGGAGACCTGCTTTGACTACGCTGATTCACCCTACCGCTGTGATTCATCCCGGCGCGACCTTGCACCCCAGCGTGACCATTGGCCCCTATGCGGTAATTGGTGAACAGGTTGTTTTGGGGGCCGACACGACAGTGGGTGCCCATGCCGTGCTTGAGGGGCGCATCGAAATTGGGGCACGCAACAAAATTTTCCCTGGCGCGGCCATTGGTCTAGAGCCCCAAGATCTCAAATATGACGGATCAGCCAGCTTGGTCAGCATTGGCGATGACAATCTGATTCGCGAATATGTCACGATTAATCGCCCCACCTTCAAGGGGGAAGTGACGACCATTGGCCACGGCAACCTATTAATGGCTTACTCTCACGTTGCCCATAATTGCGTAATTAGCGATCGCGTGGTGATTGCCAATTCTGTTGCTTTGGCAGGGCACATTTACATCGAATCAGATGCCCGTATTGCCGGGCTGGTGGGGGTACACCAATATGTACACATTGGCCGCTACGCGATGGTCGGCGGCATGAGCCGGATCGATCGCGATGTCCCACCCTATATGATTGTAGAGGGTAATCCTAGCCGGGTTCGCGGCATCAATCAGGTGGGGCTCCAGCGAGCCGGCATTGTGGATGAGGCCGGCGGCAAACGCTATAAGGAAATGAAGCAGGCTTACCGTATCCTCTATCGAAGCGGGTTGCCCCTGGCTGAGGCCCTCTCCCAGCTTGCCGAAATCGGCAATAACCCCTACGTCCAACATCTCCACCAGTTTATTCAGGCGTCGATTCAGGGCTCGCGCCGGGGAATGATTCCGGGGACTCGAGCAGGAGGCAGTGTATGAGTCGCCTTGCGGATAAAATGCCGATCACTCGCTCAGCATCTCGTCCCTTGAGAGTTTTGATTAGCACTGGAGAAGTCTCTGGCGATTTGCAAGGGGCGCTGCTGGTTGAATCTCTCCATCGCCAGGCTGCCGCTAGCCAGACTGCTGTGGAGATAGTGGCCCTGGGGGGAGAGCGGATGGCGCTAGCGGGTGCAACGCTGGTGGCCAACACCGCCAATATTGGAGCCGTCGGCATTTTGGAGCAGCTCCCGTTTGTGCTGCCCACCTTAAAACTGCAGAACCAGGTAAAACAGCATCTGGCTCAGGCACCGCCGGATGTAGTGGTGTTGATTGACTATATGGGGCCTAACGTGTCCTTGGGGCAGCTGATTGGACAACAGTATCCGGGCGTGCCCGTGATCTATTACATTGCGCCCCAGCAGTGGGTCTGGTCTGCCTTTAAGCGGGAGACTGAGCAAATTGTGGCGGTTTGCGATCGCCTGCTGGCTATTTTTCCGGCAGAGGCAGCCTATTATCAAAAGCACGGCGCTTCCGTGCGCTGGGTCGGCCATCCCCTGGTGGATCGAATTCCCATACCGCCCGATCGCCAGGCTGCGCGGCAGCGTCTGGGTCTGGAGCCGGATGACACCGTTATTACCCTGCTGCCCGCTTCTCGTCATCAGGAGATGAAATATTTACTGCCCGTGCTGAGTCAGGCGGCCCAGCAGATTCAGGCTCAGGTGCCCCAGGTGCGATTTTTGTTTCCGGTCTCGCTCGACGCTTTTCGTCCCCGGCTGCAGCGAGCCATCGACCGCTACGGCCTGCGGGCCACGCTGGTAGATGGTAAAGCAACCGCTGCGATCGCAGCGGCGGATCTGGCTATTGGCAAATCCGGAACGGTCAATTTGGAAACCGCATTAATGAATGTGCCCCAGGTTGTGATGTATCGCTTAAACCCTTTAACGGCCTGGATTGCTAAACATGTGCTAAAGTTTTCGGCGCCGTTTATTTCCCCCGTAAATTTGGTCGAAATGCGCCAGATTGTTCCAGAATTTGTGCAGGGGCAGGCAACGCCAACAGCGATCGCCGAGGCAGGCCTGTCTCTGCTGCTTAATTCTGAGCGTCGCCAAACTATGCTGGCCAACTACGCGTCTATGCGCCAGAGCCTGGGCAGTACCGGGGCCAGCGATCGCGCCGCTGAGGAAATTTTGGCTTTGGCGACTGGTCGTTCTTTGAACAAAGATGTAGACTGAGCAAGCTTGATAGGGAGAGGAACCCGTCGTGAATATCGGTGAAATTTTTGCCCAGGGCGGCATTGCCATGTGGCCCCTGCTGTTTCTATCGATTTTGACCCTCGGCACCGTGTTTGAGCGGATTTGGTTCTGGTCCAAAATTTTGACGCGGGAGCGGGAAGTCGCCGGGCGCGTTTTAGAAGCCGCGCGGCGGGAGTGGAGCGCGGCCACTGACTTGGCCGAGCGAGCCAGCCCCTTGCCCATGGGACGCTTTCTCTATTCGGCGTTAAAGCTAACCAATCCTGACCCCGAAGTTTTTCGCCTAGCACTGGAAACGGCGGCCAATGAAGAACTAGCGGCCATGCGCCGGGGCGACAAGGTGCTAGAAGCGGTGATTGCCCTGGCTCCCCTGCTTGGGCTGCTGGGCACTGTAGTCGGCCTGATCAATGCCTTGGG
>JBCDFX010000043.1:0-15418 GCA_039177155.1 Cyanobacteria bacterium P01_H01_bin.119 | reverse complement strand
TGGCCCAACTCCTAATCAATTGCGCCCCCTATCTTCCCACGTTTTTGTCGGCTTGGTACTTTCAGTTGCCCACCCGTAAACGCTTGCGAGCCTGAAGTTTCAATCTAGTCAAAATTAATCTAGTCAGAACCAGAGTGCCGAGCGTTACGACACTTATAAAAATGCCTAATTTATAAGGTGTCGTTTTTCGATAGGACAGCTCGACTTGATGGACGCCTGCTTCGGCAGAAAATTCTAGCGTTCCGTCTTCAGCCTGCACTAATTCCTGCGATGCTCCGTCAACGGTTAAATGCCAAGCTGGGTAGTAATAGGTTCGGATGCCAATAACCGAATCCGTTTCAGCCTCAACTTTAAACGAGCGTTTATAGCTTTTCCAGTTAACATCGGACACCCTCGATTCTCCAGCTCTGATAGAAATACGGGGTGTTCCAGGCATAGGAGTTGGTAAAAATGTCTGCTGATTCACTGCGCCAGTTTCAGGAATGCCCGAATCTGAATAAGTCTCTTTCTCAGGGATAGAGTTTTCATAAACCGATTTGAATGGTCTGTATTCAGGTACATCGACTAAATTTTCTACATATGGATTTTCAACAATATTTCTGACCCAGATCTCATTAGGGACGACGCCATTGCCTGGCGATTGCAAGGTCGGATAGGCTTGCAGAAACCGATATCCCTGGAGAAAATCATGGGCTAAAAATAGGCCGATTGAGACTATCAAGATACAGGGAATGACTTTGAGAATCTTTGGCGATCGCCTGCTAACTAGAGATAAGACTGACAGCAGTTGACAGGCCGCTAGAGAGAAGAACACAGCTTCAATAAAGAAAAGTAGACCGGCTAGTCGAAACGTAGTTTCAATTTTTTGTAGCGTTGGACTCAGCCTCCATAGAGGCCAGGCCCACTCACTCATCAGGAATATAATGACTAGCCAAGCCCCTAACCATCTATAGATAGTAGATTTTGAAATACTAGAAGAGGTGCCAGCCTGTTTGGTTGATAGTATGTAGGCTAGCGCGCCAAGAGCTAAGATAGTCAAAAACTGCTGTACATAAACATTGCTGATTCCGCCAGATAGCTCTCCAATGATACTTAGCATTTCATCCTTGAAGCCGCCCTGAGAAGCCAGCATATAGTCGATGGAAACGTGCTTTTGCTCCAAAAGGTTTGGAACAATATAAAATGATGCAAGCGCCCAGCCTATCGGAGCCGATAGAAGTACTTTAAGGATGCGCTTCCACGGTCTAACGCTGCAAAGAACATAAACTGACCATGCAGTTGCATAAACTAACAGGCTGGGCAAATGAATTAGAGCCAGCCCAAACCAAAGCAATGATAAGCTAATAAATAAACGCCAGGTTACTGATGTCCTGACAGTAGCTTCCGTTAAATAAAGTCCTAGCGGGATCCACGCGAACGCAAATAAAAAGCCTAAAACACCGCCATTTATCAGAGCCAAGAAAACAGGCGATATCATGTATGCAATCGCGCCACTTAGAGCAGGCAACCTGCCCCACTTACCGCTAGCATATAGATAAAATGAAACCCCTGAATTGGCAATTGAAAACGTAACTAAAACTGCGATTGAGTCCTCTATATTTAATCTAATGAACTTTAGAAAAGAGCCAAAGTAATATATCAGCGGTGGATAAAAGACAAAGGTTGGGCTCCCGTAACCAAAATTAGTGCCTGCTAGCCATCTAGGATAGAGGATTCCCTCAGAAAGCTGGTGATAAAAGTGCTGAATCCATGTCATATGCCATCTAACATCGCCTAATCCATAGATACCATATCGATGCATGCGAAAATTAAATAAAATCGCACACAAAACAATCAGGCTGACAAAACCAACTTCCAGGAAGAAGCTTTCCTTTCTTTTGCTAAAAAAAATAGGATTGGAGGCACCACTTTCGGGCATCTATTTTTCTCTCAATGTTAAATCTTAATGGCTTGACTCAATGTGGCATTGGCCCGCTAAATCGAAAATGATTAAATTAACGGTAAATCACGTCTGACCTGAACGCTAAGACTATATCCAGTTTGAGAACCAAAACTTTAAGCGAAAACAAGAATCTAGATGTGGCTAAGGTATAGTTTAAGCGGGCTCTAAACCGTGATCTGTAATGGTCACAGATGGACGGCACAGTGTCAGAAGTATTCCCTGCTTTGGTTGAAAATTAACACTCTCGAGCTATGACTGACGATTCATGACTAAGACAGACGCTGTTCTCAATGCGGCTGGTAGAGGCCGTCCACCGACGGCTATATCTATCTTGATCCCCTGCTACAACGAAGAGCCGAATTTAGAGCATCTGTTTGAGCGGCTATGCAAGGTACTCGACTGGATTGGCGTGCCCTATGAAATTGTGTGCGTCAATGATGGCAGCCGCGATCGCACCTTAGACGCTTTGATCGAGCATCATCGCTGCAATTCAGCCATTAAAGTTGTCAATCTGTCTCGTAACTTCGGAAAAGAGATTGCCCTAAGCGCTGCCATTGACTATGCCACTGGAGAAGTCGTTGTCCCAATCGATGCGGATTTGCAAGACCCCCCTGAGCTGATTGCCGAGCTGATTCAGCGGTGGCAAGACGGCTATGACGTGGTGTACGCCACTCGGCGATCGCGCTCCGGCGAAACCTGGTTCAAGAAATTTACCGCGGGCAGCTTTTACCGTTTGATTGGCCGCATGAGTTCGGTGCCCATCCCGCCCAACACGGGTGATTTTCGTCTACTAGATCAGCGGGCTGTTGATGCGCTCAAGCGACTGCCCGAGCGTAATCGCTTTATGAAAGGACTATTTGCCTGGGTCGGATTTCGCCAAACTTCCGTCTTGTATGACCGGGCTGAGCGCTATCGGGGCAGCACAAAATGGGACTACTGGCGGCTTTGGAACCTAGCTGTTGACGGTATTACAGCATTTAGCGTGGCTCCTCTCAAGATTTGGCTGTATATTGGCACCGTGATATCTACGATTGCCCTGCTTTACGCCTCTATTCTGGTCATTAGGACATTAATTTTGGGCATTGACGTTCCCGGATATGCCTCCCTAATGGTCGCAGTTCTCTTTCTGGGTGGCATTCAGCTTCTGACCCTAGGTATCATTGGGGAGTACTTGGGTCGCATCTACGAAGAGGTCAAGGCTCGTCCGCTCTACTTGGTTAGAGACGCTTACGGCTTTGAAGCTCAAAGTTCCCATCACTCTGGCCATCATTCTGGCCATCGCGCTGATTATCTCTCTGGCCATCCCTGTGACTAGCAGCAGTGCTCCTTAATTCCGTCTGTTCCGCCGCTATTGGCAACTGCTTTTTGCCGGTGATTGAAGCTGATTGAGAAACCCGCTACCGCGGCTAAAAAGTCCCGGAGCACTGCGCTAAAGGGCTGAATAAGGTAAAAGCCATAGCAGGTGTCAGCTCAGTTTGGCTCGCAATTTGGCCCAAACTGCTGGTGAAATAATCTTCGGATACTCGGTTTATTTGACCAGCGCTGAGGCGACAGCCAACGTGTTTGGCTGCAATAGCAGGATTGATCGAGACTGTTCGAGCCGGTTTATTTGTTGGCGTTTGACCCTACAACCCTTGTCTTCTGAATCTTCTACCCAACCGTCCCAAAATGTACTGATGCAGGAGGTCGTTGCCCTCCGGCAGGAAGTTGAGGCGCTGAAGCAGCAGATTAGCGATCGCGATCGCGCTCTTGCTGAAGCGCAACAAACCCACACCGTCCTTGAGCATCAGTTTCATCAGCGTACCGCTGCCCTTAAAGAATCAAACGATACCCTGGTAGGCGAGATTGTGGAGCGCAATCAGGCCCAAGATGCGCTGCGAACCACCACAGAACAGCTTCAGGCCATTCTAGAGGCGGTACCCGGCATTGTGTCCTGGATTAGCCACGATCTGCGCTATTTAGGCGTTAATCAGCACTTGGCTGATGCCTTTAACCTACCTAGGGAAGCCTTTGTCGGCCAAGATATTGGCTTTTTGCACACCAGCAACGAGTTTAATCAGTTTGTCCGAGACTTTTTTCAGCTCTCTCAGAACGAAGACTTTCGAGAAATCAGCGCCAACGTTGGTGGGGTCTATCGGCGATTTCTAATCGTGGCTCAAAAATATAACCAGGGCAAGGCCGCCTTTACCGTCGGTATCGACATCACTGAGCGCAATAAGGCTGAAGAAGCGCTGCGGGACGCCGAATCTAAGTACCGCAATATTTTTGAAAACACCGTTGAAGGAATTTTCCAGACCACATTGGAGGGGCGCTACCTAAGCGCCAATCCAGCATTAGCCAATATTTATGGCTATGGCTCCGTAGTCGAACTCCTGGGAAATTTAACCAACATTCAGCATCAGCTCTATATCGACAGCGGCCGGCGGGAAGAGTTTACCCGCATTTTACAAAGCCAGGATGCCGTGGTTGGATTTGAATCCGAGATTTATCGCAAAGACGGCACCTGCATCTGGATCAGCGAAAACGCCCGGGCCGTTCGAGATGAGGCTGGCACCATACTGTACTACGAAGGTACTGTGCGCGATATTACCGCGCGCAAGACTGCCGAAGCGGCGCTGCAGCAGGCCAATGAGGAGCTAGAGCATCGAGTTGCTCGGCGCACCGCTGCTCTGTCGGAAGCCAATAACCGATTGCTCCAAGAGATTCAGGAAAAACAGCGCATTGAAGCTGCGCTGCGCGATTCTGAAGCAGAGCTGCGCGCCCTGTTTGCCGCTATGACCGATGTAATCACGGTATTTGATGCCAGTGGACGCTATCTCGATATTGTTGCGACCAACGCCGCCCTGCTCTATAGCCCGGCGGTTGAGCGAATCGGCAACACCGTGTACGACGTTTTACCCCCCCATCAAGCCACGCTATTTATGCGCCATATCCAGCAGGCGCTAAACTCCGGACATCCGGTTCGCCTGGAATACAGTCTGCCCATTGGCCCCTGGCAGCAGCGCAGCGCCGAAGATTCTGGCGATGGGGCAGCGGTGGAAGCCGAAGACTTTGACAATACAGCCTGGTATACCGCGATTGTTTCACCTATGCCCGACGGTCGAGTCATCTGGGTGGCTCGGGATATCACCGAGCGCCGCCGATCGGACTTGGCCCTGCAGAAAGCGGAAGAGAAATATCGCAGCATCTTTGAAAACGCTGCTGAAGGAATTTTCCAGGCCATGCCATCGGGGCGCTACGTTAGCGCTAACCCGGCCCTGGCCAAAATGTTGGGCTATAACAGCCCAGAGCAGTTGCTTGCCCAGACGCAGGCGCTGGAGTCTCTCTATGCTTCTGCCGGGCGGTACCAGCAGCTTCAGGAGATGCTGTATCGCGACAGAACGGTGACCAAGTTTGAGTCTCGTATTTATCGGGCCGATGGTGAGGTGATCTGGATTAGCGAAAACACCCGGGCGGTCAAAGATGAGGCCGGACAACTGCGCTATTACGAAGGGACCGTTGCCGATATCACCCAGCGCAAACACGCCGAAAATGCCCTTAAGGAAAGCCAGCGGACGTTGGCAACCCTGCTCGGCAATCTGGCGGGGATGGCCTATCGACGCCTGTGTGATGATGACCGGACGCTGGTATTTGTCAGCCAGGGATGCCATGAGCTAACGGGGTACCAGCCGGAGGAACTGATTGCCCGCAAGGGGGTGTCGTTTGGAAGACTAGTGCATCCGGAAGATCACGATTACGTAGGCGATCAGCTGGCAGTTGCTTTGCGAGATCAAACGCCGTTTCAGATGGTCTACCGGATTGTGACTTCCCAAGGCGCTGAAAAATGGGTGCTGGAGAAAGGAATTTGGGTCTATGACTCAAGCGGTGAGGCGATCGCAGTGGAAGGATTTTTAACTGATATTACCGATCGCAAACAGGTTGAAACGGCGCTGCAAATTGAGCAGGAAAAGTCTGAAAGACTGCTGCTTAACGTTCTGCCCGCGCCAATTGCGGCGGAGCTCAAGCAAAATCCCAGCGCGGTTGCCTATCGCTTTGAGGCAGCAACGGTGCTATTTGCCGATATTGTTAACTTTACCCAGCTTTCCTCTAGCGTTGAGCCAACGGAGCTGGTGGATCTGCTTAATAAAATTTTTTCCAAATTTGATCAACTGGCTGAGAAGCACGGTCTAGAGAAAATTAAAACCATCGGGGATGCTTATATGGTGGTGGGCGGACTGCCAAACCCCCGCGATGACCATATGGAAGCGATCGCAAAAATGGCTTTGGATATGCGGGCTGCGATCGCTAAGTTTCAGCGGGCCGATGGCCACAATTTTGCCCTCCGTATTGGTATCGACAGCGGCCCGGTCGTCGCCGGGGTAATCGGCATTAAAAAGTTCTCTTATGATTTGTGGGGCGATGCGGTGAATGTCGCCAGCCGAATGGAATCCCAAGGCGTTGGCGGCAGGATTCAAGTCACCCATCGGGTGTATAGACAGCTTGAGCCATACTACCGCTTTAAAGAGCGGGGTGAAATTATCGTTAAGGGCAAAGGGCTAATGATTACCCACTGGCTTTTGGGGAATCGAGAATCTTGAGCTACAGCAGCCGAAGGACTGATCACTCCGAATAGGTCAGCGCCCGCAGCGCAAATTTCGGCAGCGCCAGCATCCGCCGCCATCGCCAGGGCTCCTGATAGAGGCGATACAGCCACTCCAAATTGTGATTGCAAAACCAGGCCGGAGCGCGGCGCTTGATGCCGGCCCAAATATCAAAGCTGCCCCCGATGCCGACCCATATTGCCTTGGGACATAGGTGGCGGTGATCGGCAATCCAAAACTCCTGGCGGGGAACCCCCAACCCCACAAAAATAAGGTTTGGCTGGCGATCGCGCAATATCTGATGGAACCGAGACTTGCCCTCTGGCTTGAGGTAACCGTGCTGAATACCTGAAATATGCAGCCCTGGAAGCTGACTACGCCAGCGATCGCCTGCTTTTTCGGCCACGCCGGGTGCCCCCCCGTAAAAAAATACAGACTCCTGGGGTTGGCACTGGTGAAGTAAGTCTGCCGCCAGCTCAATACCGGGGTAGCGCTGCAGCCGCTGCCCCTTAAGCCGAAAGTAGAGGGTAATGCCAGCTCCGTCCGGAATCACCAGCTCGGCTGCTTGAATCACCTGCTTAAGGGCGACGTTGCGGTCGGCCTGCATCGACATTTCCGCATTTAGGGTCACGACATGGCTCCCCTGCCCGCCCCGATGTCGCACCCACAGCCAATGGGCATAGTCTGCCCCGTGATAGACAGGCAGTCCCATCACGCTCAGTTGTTTTAGCGATGCGGTGTCCATATCAGGGCAGTTCAACTGAAGTGGGCTTGGCAATATGGGGTAATCCCCACCCCAGTTTCTCACGCAGCACCTTGAAAAATTCTGGGGCCTGCAGCCGAATAAACTTGGCTGAGTAGGGCGATCGCGCCACCGTTACCAAATCTTCTGGGGACACATAGCAGCCTCCATTGCCGTCCACCACCATCACAAGCTGGTCGGGGTTAGCAGAGGTAATGGTGACAGGCTCAGACTCAGGAAACACAATGCCCCGGGAGGCCAAAGAATGGGGACAAATGGGAATCAGCTGAATCGCTGCTACTCCCGGTGTAATCACCGGCCCCCCGGCTGAGAGTGAATAGGCCGTCGATCCGGTAGGGGTTGAAATAATCACCCCGTCGGCAGCAATATCGACCGGAGCATGGCGACCCACCGCCACCTCAAAATGACACATGCTAGTCAGGGGCTCTCGGTGAATCACCACCTCGTTTAGGCACAGCGCCTCCCATATCAATGCTTTTTGATGCAGCAACTGCACTGTTAGCATGGCACGCGCTTCGATTTCATACTGCCCGGCGATAACGGCTTCGACCACCTGGGGTAACTGGTTGAGGTAGGCTTCGGTCAAAAAGCCCATATGCCCGGTGTTGACCGTAAGTAGGGGCACCCCTGCGGGAGCCACCTGCCGAAACGCAGACAGCACCGTACCGTCGCCGCCTAACACTATGGCAAAGGCCATATCTTGCTCAAAATCTAGCGGCACCAGGCTATCAATGGGCGTATGACAGATGGGACGTTCGGCATTGGAATAGCCCAGCAGCCCGCCTACCCCAGTGGCCCGGCAAACGCGATACCCGTGGTCGGTAAACCGCTGGGTTAACTCATCAGCCACCTGACAGGCGGCGGGCTTCATATCGTTGTAAATAATGCCGACCTTGGGCACAGACTATTTCCGACTCGACTTGCAAAGACAAATTTCAAAAGACGCCAAAGCCTGCTTCGGACTTCTTTGTCGCTAATTTCAACATAGCGACAGCGCGCAGCAGCAATACCGAAACAGCGGAGGGCTTTTTCATTAGGCTACCGCATTTTTGTGCGACTCTCCCTTGCCCCCTTAAACCTCAAAGCGGCGCAGTCTGAGCGAGCACAGGCGGCCATTACCCCAGCGCTACATCCAAAAACATCATGATTACAAACCCCACCATGACGCCCAATGTGCCGCTTTGCCCCAGGCTTTTTTGGTCGATTTCGGGAATGATTTCATCCACAATCACAAACAGCATGGCGCCAGCGGCAAACGCCATGCCCCAAGGCAGCAAGGGCTGGGCAATGCTAACAATGCCAGCGCCTATCGTGCCGCCGATCGGCTCGACTAAGCCCGTGAGGGTAGATACACCCAGGGCGTACAGGGCTGAATAGTTGAGGTTTCGCAAAGCGATCGCCACTACTAAGCCTTCGGGAATATTTTGCAGGCCAATGCCTAGGGTCAGGGTTGACGCGCTGGCCGGGTCGCTGCCGCCAAAGCCGACTCCAACGGCCAATCCTTCGGGAAAATTGTGCAGGGTAATAGCAACGACAAACAGCCAGATGCGCTTTAGATTTTGGCCCGATGGCCCTTCTTGGCCCTTAAAAATATGCTCATGGGGAAAGTTGCAGTGCACAGTCCACAAAGCTGCCCCGCCAAGCAAAATTCCGACTAGCATAATTGCTGCGGCCTGGGTGGTGGGCAGTCCTTGGCGAATGGCGGCTTCCGTGCCCGGCACGATCAGGGAAAAAGACGTCGCCGCCAGCATGATGCCGCCGCCGAACCCCAGCAAAATCCCCTGAATGCGATCGCTGAGGTTAATCGGCAGCAGCGCCGGCAGCGCGCCGACGGTGGTTCCCGATCCGGCCAGCAAGCTTGCCAAAAAGCCTGTTAGTACCGTGTTCATGGCGTGTTCATGGCTTAGACGACTCGGCCCTATGGGCTTTTAGCTCAGCCAGCGAGACGTACTCTAGGGTGGTGGCGTGGGTGGCCGCAAGCACTACCTGAGGGGCCGCTCCTGCATCTAACGCTTCTTTCCAACGGGAGGCGCATAAGCACCAGCGATCGCCCGGTTTTAGCCCCGGAAACCGAAACTCCGGTCTGGGGGTGCTCAGATCGTTGCCTCGGGCTTTGGTAAATTCCAAAAATTCCTGGGTCATTAAGGCACAGACGGTATGGGTGCCTGTATCTCCGGCCCCTGTGCTGCAGCAGCCATCCCGGTAGAATCCGGTCATCGGGTCGAGGCTACAGGATTCGAGGGGCGTACCCAGAACATTGCTGGCGTTAGACATTTCGCGCACAAAGAATTTCATTGCCTCTATTGTCTCGAAAATTTCTCCTGTCGTCTCCCTCGAATTAATTAACTTTGGCTGCCCAACTTTGGCTGCTTAACTTTGGCTGCTTAACTTTGGCCCAGAGACCTTGGCCCAGAGACTTTGGCCCAAAGACTTTGGGCCAGAGAAAATCGGGTAGGATCGAATACTGCAAGGCACAGCGCTTTGACTACCCCGTCTTAAATTTCAGCACACACTATGGGTTCGTCCCCGGCGGAAAACCAACCCGCTTTTTCAGAAGCACTCACCTTTAAAACTCGCCTATCCTACGGCATTGGAGAACTGGCTGGCGCACTGCCGACCAGCGCCAATGCGTTTTTGCTGCTGTTTTTTCTGACCAATGTTGCGGGTCTGGCCCCTTCTCTGGCCGGCGCCGTTATTTTGGTGAGCAAAGTGTGGGATGCCGTCAGCGATCCGGTGATTGGCTGGCTGAGCGATCGCACCCGATCTTCCCTTGGACGCCGCTATCCGTGGATGCTGGCCGGCGCTGTTCCCCTTGGATTGCTGACGATGATTCAGTGGTGGCTACCGCCGACGAATCAACAATGGCTGCTATTTACGTACTACGCCACCGCTGGCGTCCTGGCGTTTACGGCCTTTACGGCGGTGCAGTTGCCCTTTTCGGCGCTGGCGGCCGAACTTACCCAGGGCTACGACGCTCGCATTAGCCTAATTAGCTTTAAATCTGGGTTTAGTATTGTGGGCAGCATTTTTACCCTGGTGCTAGCCCGGATTATTTTCGAGCAAGTCGATAACCCCGCCTTTCAGTACATCACCCTGGGCGGGATTAACGGCACGCTGGTCATTGTCGCCATTTTGCTGTGCGTTTTGGGCACCTTGCCCCGATACCGCGCCGCCCGCCGCCGTCATCCAGAAGTGGGTGTGGTGACCTCCACTTCACTAATTAAACAAATTGGGGTGGCAACCCAGAGCCGCCCTTTTTTACTGGTGATTGGGCTATACCTCTGCTCCTGGACGGGGGTACAGGTGACGGCGGTGGTGCTGCCCTATTTCGTGGTGGACTGGATGGGGCTAAGCGAGCAGTATTTTATCCAAATGGCGCTAGTGGTGCAGGGTACTGCTGTTACCACCATGTACGGCTGGAATATGATCGGGCGGCGCACCGGCAAGCGATCGATTTACTTTATGGGAATTCCGGTGACGCTGATCGGACTGGTGGGCCTGTTTTTTATCCAGCCGGGTCAGGTGGGAGCCATGTATGGGCTGGGGTTTTTAGCGGGGATTGGGGTGGCAACGGTGTATCTGGTGCCGTGGTCGATGCTGCCAGATGTTGTGGATCTAGATGAGCTGACCACGGGTAAGCGTCGAGAAGGTATTTTTTACGGGTTTGTCGTATTTTTGCAAAAGATTGGTATTGCGCTGGCGGTTTTTATCACAGGGCGCATACTGGACTGGGCCGGATTTATTCCCTCGGTTGCGGGTGAACCGTCGCCGGTGCAGCCAGATTCTGCGCTATGGGCAATTCGTATGATTATGGGGCCGCTGCCCGTTATAACCCTGCTGCTGGGGCTGTTATTTGCCTACTGGTATCCCATCAGCCGCGAGGTTCATGCCGAAATTTTACTGAAGCTAAAGGCCCGTCACAGCAGCGATGATTAGGGGTTATTAATGGTTAAAGGCTGTTGATGGTCAAGAGCTGCTATCAGTAGCAGATTTTTAGGGCCGCCGGCTGGATGAAACTATCTCTACTTTTCGGCGGGTTGCTGCATAAATCGAGTTTTGCTCAGGGGCAGCGTTGAAATAGATACGCCGTCATCAGCCCGGATCTAGCCGCACCAGGCGTCCATTAGGCTCATCCGTTAGCACGTAAATTAGCCCGTCGGGGCCTTCGCGCACGTCTCTTACTCGCTGCCCGATGGAAATGGATGATTGGTTGATAACAGCCTCTGAATCATCGACTTCAATGTGGCGCACATCTTGCGAGACCAGCCCTCCGGCAAACAGGTCACCCTGCCACTGAGGAAAGCGATCGCCCCGATAGACTAGCAATCCTGATGGCGCGATCGCGGGTGTCCATACAATCAAAGGATCCACCATGCCAGGGCGCGATCGCTCTGACGAGATCTCTCCGCCCGAGTATTCACGGCTGTGGGTGACCACCGGCCAGCCATAGTTTTCACCCGGTTCCACGCGATTAAACTCATCGCCCCCTCGCGATCCGTGCTCGGTGGCCCATGCCTGCCCCGTTTCTGGGTCCACCATCAACCCTTGAATGTTGCGGTGCCCGTAGCTCCATACGGCAGGCTCCGCTCCTACCGTATCGACAAAGGGATTGTCTGCTGGCACCGAGCCATCGTCATTTAGCCGGATAATTTTGCCGAGATGACTCGCCAATTCCTGCGCCTGGTTACGAATCAGTTCGCCTTCTAGCTCAATCGGCGGATTGCCGCCATCACCAATGGAAACCAGCATCGTGTCGTCGGGTAGCCAGGTGATCCGGGAACCAAAATGTTGCCCCCCCTGCTTGGCCCGATTCACCGTGAAAATGACCACCCAGTCAGAGAGCTGAGTGCCGTCAAAGCGGGCCCGCGCCACCCGAGTCTGATTGGCCGACGCCGAGCCTTCGGCATAGGTGAAGTAGACCCACTGGTTTTCTTCAAACTGTGGATGCAGTGAGATATCCATCAGGCCGCCCTGATTTTGATTAAATACGTTAGGGACGCCGCCGATAGGATTGGGGTTGAGGTTACCGTCTTGCAGCAGCCTTACACGCCCAGGACGCTCAGTGATCAATATCGCGCCGTCGGGTAGCCAAACCATCCCCCAAGGATGCTCTAGCCCTTCCGCAACGATTGTAGGCTCTAAGGTATCTGAGGTTTGAGCGATCGCAGATTCAGATGTCACCGCCTCATCAGCAGTTGATTCCTGGGGGGTTGCCGTTGCCGCCGCATCATCTGATCCAGTCGGGGTGGGCTCCAAATCGGTCGCAGCGCAGCTTACCACCATTGGCCCGATGATCAAGACTCCAATTATGAAGCGAAGCGAACGTAAGGGAAATTGGGGCATCGTCATTCCTCCTGGGGGGGAGATTAGGGAAAGAGCCGTCGGTTTGTGGTTTTCCCGCAACCCGGAGCAGCGCCGACCGCTGAGGCGCTGCTCTGCTTGTTTGCTCTTTCTGATATTACCGATGCTATCCACTTTTGTGGGTACTCACAGGCTGTGCCTTAGAACTTCAAATCTATGCACTGCCCTCATGGAGATGCCCCAGTCAAGCGGCTCTGTAAAACATAGCCCCTTACTCCAAAAGGTAATGATAAATACGGAGCCTTCTGACCAGGTTGACAATCTTGTTTCTCAGGAGGCTAAGGAGTATGGTTAGCTTGGAGTGCAATTCATTGATGCACAAAAAAGAGCAAAATGAAAACCAGCTACAAGATATTGCACTCTAAAGATGCAATTATCGTAAACGCTGAAGGTTCGTTGGACCTTGTAGCGTCTAAAGACCTACTTAAAAATCTTATATCCAGTTCAGAATACTCAGAATCCTACGAAATATTGATGGATCTGCGAGATGCTAACTGCGAGCTAGGCACAGTCGATATTTACGAACTTGCATGCGAGATGACGATGCAAACTAACCCGCTTCTGCCAACCCAACGGAAAGTAGCAGTGCTAGTGCGCGCGGAAGAAGCAGCATTTGAGCCGGCCGAATTTCTCTCCCTTTGCGCGGGCAACAGGGGCCTAGCAATGCAGGCATTCACTGACGCAGATGCTGCCACAGCCTGGCTTGATGCCGACCTCTCCGATGAGATTTAAGCAGCCGAAGGGACAATTAGAACGGGGCTGCGAGTCAGATGCTCTATTGTCAACCACTCCAGCGGTACTGGGTGCGGTAAGCAATCTGACCAACGCTATAGTTTTGGCAACGGAAAAACTTTAGTCGTTAAGGCTGAAATTTATTCACCCAAACCTGCATGTCAATAAGTGTTAATGGTCCGAATTGATTGGCAAGAGCAACATCAGCCGCATCGCGGCCATAGGCAATCGCAATCCGATTACCCCGCTTTTCTGACTGAGTTGCATCAAAGGTGTACCAGCGATCGCCTACAAATGCTTCAAACCAGGCATGGAGATCCATTGGATCAAGTTTGTAGAGATATCCCACCACCATGCGAGCAGGAATGGTTAAGCTGCGACAGAGAGCCAGCCCCAGATGGACAAAATCGCGGCAAACACCTTTGCGGGTTTGCTCGGTATCAACCGCTGAAGTTGAGGCATCGCTTGTATCGTACTGATAGTCAATATGGGTGTGAATCCAATCCCGAATGGCTTCGACCTGGTTATAGCCGGGATCAATGTCAGCCACAATTTTATTAGCTAAGTCACCTAATAAATCGGATTGGCAATATCGACTCGGCAGGATAAAGTGCAGCACCTCGCTAGGCAATGACTGGACGGGCACAAAGTCCGCCATTGGATTGACGTCGATCGCGTCTGCAGTATCTGCGGTGACAGTAGAGGTAATTTGCAACTCCCCCGGCGGAATCAGTAGACGATGGCAGGCGTTGCCGTAGATATCAATATATTCAGATGCCGTAAGGGAGGGGGTAAATTGCAAATCTGTTTCGATGATGGTTTGACTGGCCCCACTCCGAGGCCGCAGCATAAGAACTAAGGGGGTATGCCCCTGGGCTTTATACTTCAATTGGCACCCAGCGGTTAAGCGCATACGTTTCAACCTAATCAAATATCTCCATTATCTCCAATACTAAAAGACCAATACTAAAAGAATAGATCTGCAGCTCAACGGTGACGGCTTGCGGCTATTTTGTAACTGCAAAGATGGGACTTTAGCCAGTAACTAATCCACCTTCGGCGCAAAGAGTTCCTGGCCGAGCTGATAGAGGGTAAAGCCGCTGACGATACCTTCTGGTGAGACCTCGAACTGGACAGAGATGTCATCAATTGGGGCAATGAATTCAGTCTCGGAAGTGGGATAGAGGGTAAAGGCTTCCTGATTGGTCGCCTGGGCGATAAGCTGCTCATCTTCTACCCGGATGTCGACCTGCATTTCTGGCAGGAGCTGGTAGGTGCCCACGTAGCGGCTGTAAATAGCGGGGTCAATGTCGGCAATGTCAGGCTCATCGGGTGTGCTTGCTGTGACGGTCTCAATGTCCACCGTTAGCGCTTCCAACTGAGCCTCAACGTCAGGGGACATATCAGTCTGGTAGCGTCCGCCTAAATGCTCAGCAAAGAAGCGTTCTAAGGCTGCCATGCTGGCTAAAAGATTGGTTTCTTGGACAAAGCCGTGTCCTTCATCAGGGGCAACCAGATATTCTACGGGCTGGCTAAGCTCGCGCAGGGCCATAACGATTTGGTCAGACTCCGCCTGCTTTACCCGCGGATCGTTGGCGCCCTGAATGACCAGCAGGGGAGCTTGAATTTGGTCGGCAAAGAATAGGGGGGACTGCGCTTCGAGTCGGGCGCGATCGCTAGGATTATTCGGATCGCCTATCCGCTGGGTCAAGGTGGCCCGAATTGGCGCCCAGTAAGCAGGAATAGAATCCAGAAATGTGAGCAGGTTGGAGATGCCGACAAAAGAAGCACCAGCCGCGTATCGTTCAGGGGTAAAGGCCAAGCCTGCAAGGGTTGCATAGCCGCCATAGGAAGCACCAAAAATGCCCACGCGCTCAGGATCGGCAATGCCTTCATCAATCAGATACTGCACACCGTCCGTGATATCGTGCTGCATCGCCCCCGTGCCCCACTCCTGGTTGCCCGCATTAAGGAAGGCTTTGCCGTAGCCGGTGGAGCCCCGAAAGTTGGGTTGAAATACCGCGTAGCCGCGATTGGCCA
>JBCDFX010000042.1:0-15686 GCA_039177155.1 Cyanobacteria bacterium P01_H01_bin.119 | reverse complement strand
GCGGCAGCCACAGGTTTGGTCGATAGCTCTGCGTAGAGATCAGCGGGTGCGGCGCCCAACTCTTCCTCGATAAAGCGATAGGCTGTTGCGTTGGCAAACGCTGGAAGCTGATCTTGGAGCTGGGTAAACTCGTTTAGATAAACTGGAGGAACTAAATCAGGACGGGTCGATAACGCCTGCCCTACTTTGATGTAGGCAGGCCCCAACCGGGTCAAAATTTGTCGCATCCGAACAGCCTGTCGCTGCTCTTTAGCGGGCGACACCTTACCCAAACGATTAGAGAGCCACACAGAGACCAAGAAGCTCAGCAGCGGCCAGAAAATACTTAAAAAGCGCTGGAAAACCCGCAGCGGCTTAGCATCATAAAAAGCATTAATGGCTTCTGGATCGTAAACCAGCAAATCTACTGGGTTCTCAACCACGCTACTACGTCTGCCCTGGGGCGATCGCGCCGATACCCTAGACTCCGCCGCTACGGGTTTGCTGGCTACAGTAACCGTCCGCTGAGCAGAAGCGTCGTAGGAAGATTGTGGATGAGATGAAGTCATAGCCTCAATATTTAATATTTATAAAATATTGTAACAACCCAGCCACCCTTGACCCAGAATCTTTGCCGCCAGTCTTCACCACTGCCAATCTAAGCATTGTCGATCTTGGGGTCACTGATCGGATGAGCAGGGCGGGAGCAGCAGAATATCATCCCAAATTGCGGGTTCTTCGTACTTATTCATCGGAACTGGTACGGTCGCAGGGCGATAGAAGGCCATAAACGCCATAAAAATGATGACTGCGACTTAAATACCAGTCCCAGCCCACCTCACTCACTTGCTCAAAAGAATATTGAGTCGAGGAAGAATTAGTCGTAATGGCTCAAATGTAATGGCTCAAAACGCCGAGCATCTCTAGGGAGCCGAATCACAGGCAATTTGACTGGCAGCGGTATCTTAACCGGGCTGACGACTGCTATATCTAACCCTTGAATCCTGCTTGGGCAGATTACATTGGGACTTTCGGGGATGCTGCCGAAGCTCGTAATCTTGACAGGCGATCGCATCCTCAGAGCAAGCCGTAAGCGGGTTAACTGGGCATTTAAGATGATAGCTGCCTGTATAGTAGCGACAGCGATAGCAAGGAATCTGATGCAGCCGCTTCAGTCGCCGTATCCCGTCCCTGACGGCGAGCACCGCAGTCAACATAAATCCAAACAAAATTACCCAAATTATGATTAGAAACACTACGGGTAGCAGACTACTCATTGTGTGACTCAAAACTTGAGACATAGGAAAAGAAATGCTGTAGCGATTTACTGCTGTAAGTAACTAGACGCACTAACCCCTGACCTTGGCGAGTCAGCCCGCTGCGTTGCTGAAGGGAGCAGTGGGGGCATCGCCTGGCGACAAGTTGGGCAAAACCAGTAAACACCACGATTACCGGCGTGCTGAAGCAAGGTTTCAGTACAACAAGGACAAATCATTCGCGTCAGGAGTTAGAACAAAAAAATCAGAGAAAAGGGGCTTTGGAACAACTGTTCGTCAGCCCCGGGTTTAAGGGAGGAGAACCCCTAAATCTAAAGTTTTATGGCAACAAGCCTATGATTCGACAGCGTTCAGGGCTTGCTCAACCCGACGAAAATCAAATCCCATCGCTCGCAGGGCGTGCCATAGATGCCCCTGCAAGAAGAAAAAGCCTAAGAAGAAATGGGCATTAGCTAACCAGCAGCGAGACGTGTGACCATTCAACGGAAGCTCGATGGTGTCTGCGAAGTAAGGCGTGATTCCCAGCTTTACCTCTAGCGGTGCCCCATAAAATTCCACCGGATAAGCCAACGTATTAACAGCGCAGAAGTAGGCTGCCACAAATGCGGCCAGGGCAATGCCCCCCAGTGAATAGGACAAAATAGCTTCACCTGAAAAAATCAGTACGTTTCGGGCCCACTTCAGCGGTGGCACCAGAATGTGCCAAATTCCCCCTGCAATCAGCAGCACTCCCACGTAAACGTGTCCGCCGACGAAATCTTCTAGGCTAGTAATTGAGGCAAAGTGAGTTTGGTAGCCGTAAATTACCAGTGGATCTAGCGTGGGTTGAGCAGTGCGCACCGTCTGAGTCACTGAATCGTATAGCCCGCCCCAGGTCGTTGCCTTAGCCACGAGCACCAGCGCACCTACGCCTAAAAACAGCAAATGATGTCCTAAAATAAGGCCTAGCTTAGCCGGGTCGTTCCAGCTAAAGTCAAACTTTTTGGCTTGACCTTCTGCGTCCCCTAAATCTTCAGGCGCTCTAAAGGCATGGAAAAGAGCTCCAGCACCAAGTACGGCTGAAGAAATTAAATGTACAGCGCCCACTACAAAGTAGGGATAGGTGTCAACAATCTGTCCTCCTTCGCCAACACCAAGCCCCAGGGTTGCCAGGTGGGGCAGTAAAATTAGTCCTTGCTCACCCATCGGCAACGATAGGTCAAATCGAGAGAGTTCAAATAGGGTAAATGCTCCGGCCCACAGCGTCGTTAAAGCGGCTTGACCCACGTGGGCCGAGATAAACAAGCCTGACATGTCGGCAAAACGCGCATTGCCTGCCCACCAATCGTAAGAAATATCAGCTCTGTCGTAGGTTTGCATGTGATGTGCATCCTTATCGATAACAATTTTGCTGGGAGAATCTTATTCGCCTTCATTCTCTAGCATGTCAATCACACCATAGACAGGAATGATTCGCAACAAAATAATGAGAAGTTTTATGTAGCTATTGATTAAGCTGTTGGGCGTCCATTGATATTGCATCTCTAATGGCGATCGCTATATAGGTTTAAAGAATCTCTGTAGACAATGCTTTTAGGAGATTCTACCTGTCTAGGCAAACGCTGATCTGAAGTTGATTACGAGATTTATCCTTGTAAGTGAGGCGCTACACGCCAAAATCTTAAATAAAAATAAATCCCATTTAGTTTTGGTTCTTCATAAAGTTAGGTTGCTAAATCTGTGAAGTAAATTTAGCGAGCCGTTTGGTTGAAGTAGGCGATTGAGTTGGTGAGGGGCTCTAGCTAATGAGATAAGGGCTCGCAAGCCCTCTATCTAGAAACCCGTACCTGCTGAGGAAGAGAGGCAGAGTGCGACCTGACTACAGCAGAGTGCGACCTGACTACAATAGAAGAAGTTTATGAACAACAGGACTTACGCAGTTACACCCAGTTTTGGCCTCCTTAGCCCTTGAATATGGAAAACCAGATGTAAGGTCCTTCAAGAGTAGGCGAGATTGGGGGCTGGGGGCGTTGCGTAAGCTTTGAATAGCTTAGAGGGGCTGCTCTGGCACCAGCCAATCTGATGTCAAACAGCCTGAATTACATCGTTTTATAGTTAGTTTTTAATGGGAGAAGCAGATAATGCAGTCTCGTTGGCGTGTGGGTTCTCTATTCGGTATTCCCCTTTTTGTTGATTCGTCTTGGTTTTTGATTCTGCTGCTGGTGACGTTTTTATATGGCAGCAATCCAGGTTGGCAGTCTAATTTTGGCGTACTGACGGCCTGGGTGGGGGGCTTTGCGCTGGCGTTGTTGCTGTTTGGTTCGGTCGTGCTTCACGAACTGGGCCATAGTTTTGCGGCGATTTCCCAGGGCATTCGGGTTAACTCCATTACGCTGTTTCTCTTTGGCGGCATTGCCTCTATTGATAAGGAGTCTAAAACGCCGGAAGAAGCGCTTCAGGTCGCGATCGCAGGACCATTGGTTAGCTTTGGACTATTCCTGACTTTAACGCTGGTGCTTAATGCGGTTGAACTTCCGGCACTGGCTGAAGTCCTGCTGGGTACAGTGGCTCAAACAAACTTAGTCTTGACGGTATTCAATATGATTCCGGGACTGCCGCTGGATGGGGGACAGGTGCTGAAAGCTTTAGTTTGGAAATTTACGGGCAGCCGAACTCAGGGAGTGCGCTGGGCAGCGCGGGTTGGCCAAATCTTGGGATGGAGCGCGATCGCCGCCGGAATTTTTGCCTACATCACGGCTCAACGGTTTGACTATCTGTGGATTGCGCTGCTGGGCTGGTTTGCGGTGCGCAATGCCAGCACCTATAACCGTATGAGTGATTTGCAAGATGCAATCGCATCCCTCAGCGCCCAGGATGCCATGGCGCGTGAATTTCGCGTGGTGGACGCTAATTTGACCCTGCGCCACTTTGCCGACGAGTATTTGCTGCAGGATGGTCGCTCTCCGGTTTATTTTGCCGCTTCAGATGGCCGCTACCGAGGGCTGGTATCAGTAGACGATTTGCGAGCTACCGAGCGCAGCCAGTGGGAAGTGCTGACCCTAAAAGATATTGCCAAGCCCCTGACAACCATTCCGTCGGTGAGTGAAACAACGGCGCTGCAGGCGGTCATTCAAGATTTAGAGGTTCAAGATCTCAATCGCATTACGGTACTAACCCCCGCCGATGCAGTAGCGGGCACCATCGATCGAGGCGATATTGTCCGCGCGATCGCTCAAAAACTCAATATCCGACTGTCTGAAGCGGTGATTCAGCGAATCAAGGAAGAAGGTGCCTACCCGCCAGGACTACAGCTACAGGCGATCGCAGAGGCTGCTGACTAAAGTGCTTTATCTGCTGATAATTTAGTCTTTAGTAACATGCTTTAAGGAAGAAACCGATCGAGGGCCGTTTTTAATTCTTCAATCTCGTCATCAATATTGCCGTCTACTGCGGCCCGGCTAATGCACTCGCTTAGGTGCTCATCTAAAATCACCCGCGCAACCCGATTTAGGGCACCGCGCACGGCAGCAATCTGTACCAGTACATCTGGGCAAGGGCGGCTTTCTTGCACCATGGTTTTGATACCGCGAATATGGCCTTCAATTCGCGCTAAGCGATTTGTCACCTTCCGGAGCGATTCTTCTGAATGGATATGAGTATGCCGTCCATCATGGACGTGGGGAGGTTGCAAATCTAAACTAGACTCGATCAAGCCAGATTCGATCGGTGGAGTTTCGGAAGCTGTCATAGGCTAAAAAATACCGCTATCTCCTATTTTAACGCTATCGCTGGCCCGTGCTGCCAGCGAGAGAGCAATCACCAGAGAGCCATTATCAGAGAGCAATCGCCAGAGAGCAATTAAAAGATGTCGCTACCGCCGTTGAAAAATGACTGAGAGATTATTGGCCGGCATTTCGATCGTCTGCTGATGCCATAGCGCCTGCGATCGCGCTAACTCAATCACAGTCTCAAGCTGACGAATGCCCCAGCGCTGATCTCTAGCCTTCAAACTTTGATCGAATGCTAGATTGCTCGGGGCCGTGGCGACTCCCCGCTGCAAAAACGGACCATATAAATATAAAATTCCGTCTACCGGTAATATTCGAGCCGCTCCGGCCATCAAGCCCTCGCAGGCTTGCCACGGGGAAATATGAATCATATTGATATTGACAACTGCAGCAATATTGCCCTGATAGGCCGCCATTTGTTCCACAGCCCAGGGACTTGCCATTGTGTCCAAATCAATCGGAGGGTTTAGGTTGGGGGCTGGTTCAGCCGCTTGCCATGCGGAAATGCTATCCCGCGCCAGCGGATTGGGGTCAGACGGAAGCCAGCGCAAATAAGGCAGTCGCGGTGCAAAGAAAACGCTGTGTTCCCCTGTCCCGCTAGAAATTTCGAGCACGGTTTTGCCCTTGAATCGTTCAGCGGGTAAGACCTGTTGCAGCACCGTCAAAATAAGCGATCGGTTGCGCAAGGTCGCAGGCGAATACTGACGGGCATCGGATAGTGGCATTGCAGAGTATCAGGCTGCAGGGCTTTTGAGACCAGATGGGGAGACCAACTGGCGCGCGCTAAAAAGCGATGGGCTTTTAGAATCCATAACTCCAGCGGGCCCGGTAGCCTCGGGCATCAATATGGGTAAACACAGTAGCGCTGGCCAATCCGCCCTGACTGCCCCACCAGGCGTCTAGCTTAGCGTACACGTCATAGGGATGAATGCCAGACACCACAAAATCGATGGCATCCCCTGACAGGTGGCGGGAGCGAGAGGCCCCGCCAACCCGACGATTTGTGGCCGGATCGCGGTACCAAGAATTGACTTTGATAGGGCGATTGCCGAGCCGCTGTCGCACAGTTTCCATCTTTTTGGCAATGCGAATCATGCCGTACACCACGCTGGCGTTAACCGGAATGCGGCTGCCACCGTGGGTGGCTTCTCCCCAGGTAAAATTGCCGTTGGCTAAAATTGGTTGATTGGTGTAGTAAGTGCCGTTAAATCCTGGAAACGTCAGCGCTTTACCTAAGTCTTTTGGACCAGCGCTCGGCTGCTCTTGACTGTCCTTAGGCTGGTTATCAGGCTCATTTCCCTCGATCTCTACATCAGGGGCGTAAGCGTACCAAGTGCTGCGGTTTTGGAGCTGAACATTTTTTAAGACCACTTCAATATGGTTGCTGTTCGCCGGGCTGTGGGACTCAATCTCAAAGGTGGTGCCCGTTTTCACAAACAGCTTTTGGTCGTCAGCAAGTTCGCTAGAGAGTTTGGGCTCGGTTTTGAACAGCGTATCTCCCACGACCCTAAGCTCAATAACAGACCCGTCAATGTCCACATCTGGGTTGTAGGCGTACCAGGTGTTGCGGTTTTCTGGGCCGAGAAAGGCATTGGCGATCGCCACTCTGACATGGTTGCCCTCCGCCGGCAGATAGGACTGCAAATCAAACTGGGTGCCGTTTTTAACAAAAATCTTTTCGCGATCGCTCAGCTCTGAAGACACCACAGGCTCTAGCTTAAACAGCGTGTCGCTAACGACAGTGAGCTGTACCGGAGAGCTGACCAGTTCAATATCGGGGCGGTAGACGTACCAGTCCTTACGCTCTGGGGTGCCCAAAGCCGCATTTGCCAAGCTCACGCGCAAATGGCCATTTGCCACATCCACATAAAACTGGATTTCAAACTCGGTGCCTGTTTTGACAAACACCTTGTTTTCTTCTGATAGCTCACCGGAGAGCTTTGGCTCGCTTTTAAATAAGGTGTCGCTAACCACTCGAATTTTCATCATCGGCCTCTAAATTAGATACAACCCAATAACTGAATTCAGGATAGACAGCCAGAGTGGGGTTCTAACGGGGTCATAACGAAAATTAGGGAAACGTTCTCGCTAGGTGGCTGCTAATCGCCAGATGGGTCGCTGGCCAGATACACCACGGGTTAGATTCGATAGTGTGGATCATCCCAGCCGTATACCGACGAAGAGTTAGCGCGGTGGGGCTTTGGATGCCAAGACACATTATTGCCATAGGTGCCCGGTCGCCACGATAGTCTTTTGGCCGGAGCGCGATCGCTGGCGTCTTCACTACTGTCGGGTCGATTTGCCAATTTGCCTTGGCGAACCTGCTTAACCCAGCGCACCAGGCCGTCCCAGGACAGTTCAGGCTGCTGTAGCAAATCCCGAAGAGTCTGCAAGATAGCGTTAGACTCACTTTCATCGGCCAGATCGAGCGGCTGAGACAGACGAATTGGATCGACCTGAACGGCTGCCAGGGCCTGCCGTACCGCGCTGGTAAGCTGAGCCCGGTAGTCTCGCTGGGCTTTATCACACTGGTGTTCCCAACCTTTTTCGCTAGACGCGTACAGAGCCGGCAGCCGGTTTAAAGCGAATGTCTCCACCTCAACTCGCTTGACGTACTTTAATACGCGCTGGGGCAACTGCCCTAGCTGTCGATCAACTTCTTTTGCCACCAGAATTTCCATCACATTGATGTAATTTCGTTTGGGCGTGGTGTCCGCATTTGCTGCCGTTTGTTTCATGGCCCCGTGATCTAACCTAGCCGTTCAAAGAATAATGCGTCACTGCTACCCAGCGCTGAGTAATCTGGCGAACTACGCGTTGCTCAGCAGTGACGTCGCGCCCGTCTGGAAATCATCCATTGATTCAACAAGGTCTGATCGACAAATTCCTGAATCGAATCAGAAAATAATCGAGCGATTGCCACACTGCTTGAAAACTTTCAAAGCTATGCTGCTGCCATCACTATGGCAAAGCGCCAGAAGCGATGGTGATTACTCTGCCAGTTGCAACCTTCCGGCTGCTTTATTGCCCTGTCCGACCAACGAGTACGCTACAAGTTCTAATTTGATCACCCTGCTTAACCATATTTTCACCAAAAAAAGACGAAGGAGCCTTATTTTGACGAGTAGCTTTATGCATTCTTAACGATCCCCTGTTGGAACCCCACAAAACTGGCTGGGTTTAATCCAATGTCCTAACCGCCCACCGAAGCATTTGAAAGCAATAGGTTAATTTATCTTAATGGCCGTAATCTTAACGAAACTCAGCTCCGCTCAGCAATCTGTCCAAAGCTATAGCAATTTGCCAAAAGGTTTAGGCGGGTGCAGTCAGGTGTTCTTATGCCAACCGCTTCCGCAATCCTCAGGGCGCTCAGCATTTTGATCAGTGCTACGAGTCAGCGCTAGCGCTTTAGATTCCCCTTAAGTCGAGAGCATTAGACTTGTCGCCCTGTCTGCTAATAGCGGCTATACCTGGAGCAGGTAGGTGTTCATTTGCCCTCGACCTTTAATCGAAATTTCGCCCCGGCTGTCAAAGGGATACTTGTGTTTGAGCTGTTTATAAGTGCTCTCGCTCACCTGAATACGGTCCACAATGCCTTGGGATTCCATTCGGCTGGCGATATTGACGGCATCTCCCCACAGGTCGTAGGTAAATTTGCGAGTGCCAATCACCCCTGCGATCACTGGCCCTGTATTGATGCCAATGCGCAGATGAACGCCGTCGCCGTTAGGTCGCTTAAGCTGTTGCACCACCTGATGCATTTCAATGGCCATTGCAAGGGTGGCTTCGGCATGATCAGGGGTAGGGGTGGGGACGCCGCCCACCACCATATAGGCATCCCCAATGGTTTTGATTTTCTCAAGGCCGTGGCGGTCGGCGATCGCATCGAAGGCTGAAAAAATATCGTTTAGAAAACACACCAGCCGATTGGGCGTAATTGCGCTAGAGAGGCCGGTAAAATCTACAATGTCGGCAAATAGAATAGTCGCTGACTCAAATCGAGACGCGATCGCCCCCTGTTCGACCTTTAGCCGTTCGGCAATGGAGGCGGGCAGGATATTGAGCAACAGCTTTTCAGTTTTATCCTGTTCTACTCGCAGGGCAGCTTCAGCTTCTTTGCGATCGCGAATTTCTCGCCGGATGCGATTAAACATGACGCTAAACGCCTGGCCGACTTCTCCTAGCTCGTCATCTCGGGTTTGACAGAAGGTATAAAACTCTGGCACATGCTCTTTACTGACCGCCTCTCCCGCTGCCAGTAAATCATCCCGCAGGCGCAGTACCGGAAAAATCAACAGCCGCTCCAGCACCAGAGTGGTGACCAGGGTGACGAAAATCGAAATGATAATCACCAGCCCGGCGATCGCCAGCATATATTGCTGCATTTCTACCTTTACGTCCGTCGCATCCAAACGAACCACAAAAAAGACTTGATCTTGAAACTGCGATGCGGGCCAAGCCAGCTCGTAGCGGGTTCGCTGAGCCGTCAAATACTCAGTTGGACGGGACGCCTCGATATCCTCGAATGCTAGCCTCGGCTGCTCTCCAAACTGATCAATTAAGGTGCCGTCAAGGTGATAAATCGCCGCACCCAAAATAAACGAGTTGGGCTTAATCCGCTCTTCCGCTGAGGTCAGTAGCTTTTCGGGTGGCATGCCCTCCATGGCGTTGTTTTTGATGGTGAACAGAACTTCTTGGGACAGCAGCTCTAGCTCTGATAGTTTTTCTCGGTAGCGCCGTATGTAGGAAGGCACAAAAATAATGGCCTCGATGGTAATAATGCTCAGAAAGACCCAGGATGTGATCCGCCGTGAGAGGCGTGATCTCAACAAACCCACCGTGGATTGAAACAAACCAGCCATAGCTACAGGTGACGATTACGCTTAAACACTCTCATCCTACTGATAGCCTCCCCACTTTTCCGGCGGAAATCGCGAGCCAGAGTTAACAAAGGCGTAAGAGTTTGCTGAGAATCGGCTGAGCTTGCTTGCAGAGCGCGTTAGATGGAGATCTTGGGCAAGGCGGTTCGCTAAAATCCCTAAGCTAAAGTCGCTCTTTGGGGCGATCGCCACACACCAGCCGCCAGAGGGGATGGCTTGGCCCCTGTTGCCGAATCTGTACCAACCGCGATCGCAGCCGTTTCTGCTCCTGCTGGCTCCAGCCAAACAAAATATGACGACTCTGGCTAACTAAAATTCCCACCGTTAGTCCTACACATAGCCCCAATCCCAGACTGGGAAGACGGTTGTGAGCCAAGCCGTAGCGTACCTGCGCCCAGGTAAAATAGGCTCGCGCCTGGGCAACTTCGTGCCGCAGTACCCAAAGGCTCAGTGCTCCCACGCTTAGCCACAGCCCCAAGCACAGCAGCCACCAGGCCGTCATGGTTAGGTGCTGGAGACGTTTAAGCTGGGTTTCGCTGGGGCCGTCCACTGGTCCATCTGGCGGGTCATTCATTGGGCCGCTAAATATCAAATATCAACGGTATTGTCTGAGGGGGCCGTTGATGGGGATGTCGGCGCGACAGGCGCGATCGCCCGCCCCGACTTAACCCGCCACCAGGCTAGCAGGGTACTGGCCACAAAAATACTGGAGTAGGCCCCGGACAAAAAACCCACAATTAGCGCTAGCGAAAAATACTTTAGGGTGATGCCGCCAAATAAAAAGATGGCGACCAGGGTTAACACGGTGGTTAGGGTGGTGTTGAGGGATCGGGTCAGGGTTTGGTTGACCGCATCGTCCACAATGTCATTGATATGCCGCTGGGGATTAAATTTAATAGTTTCGCGAATGCGATCGTAAATCACCACCGTGTCGTTTACCGAAAAGCCCACAATGGTCAGCAGCGCCACAATAAACAGGCTGTCTACCTCATTGCCGATAGCCAGCCCCAAAATCGAGAAAATACCTAGGGTGATCAGCGCATCGTGAAACAGTGCCACCAGGGCAAACAGGGCGTAGTCAAACTGAAACCGTAAGCTCAGATAGATGGTAATGCCTGCAAAGGCCACAATCAGCGCCAGCATCCCAGCGGTAAAGAGCTGCTCACCAATAATGGGGCCAACGGTGTCGATTTGTGTAGCCTGGGGATCTAGGCGACCTAGGGCGTCTTCTAAGGCGCTCTGGAGGGCAGTGCGCTGATCTACATCAAGATCGGGCGTACGAACTGCGATCGCCTGCTGATTTTGTCCCAAAAGCTGCACGCTGCCGTTTTCAATCCCTTGATCCACCAGCACCTGGGACACGACTCCGGTAGAAATTGGCTCGTCACAGGCCGTCTCGCTGGCGGTGCAGTCCCGCTCAAGCTGAAGCCGGGTGCCGCCAATAAAGTCTAGACCGGGCTTAACGGGTGCCCCAAACTGATTCCACGAGAGCGCCATAGCAGCGATGCCCGCCAAAATCACGGCGCCAGAAATGGCCCACCAAAGCGATCGCTGTTTGATAACGTTAAGTTTCATGATTTAGATGCCGCCTGAGACAGCGGTTGGCCCAACAGCCGCACGGGACAATAATATTCAGGTTTGCGCCACTGGGGTACTCCTAACACCACTAAAAACAGCAGGGTGCGGGTGCAGGTCAGGGCGGTAAACATACTGATGGCCACCCCAATGGCCAGGGTAAGCGCAAACCCTTTAACTAAACCAGCCCCAAAGTAAAACAAAGCCGCGCAGGCAATCAAAGTCGTGACATTGCTGTCGAGAATGCTGGAAAAAGCCCGAAAAAAGCCTGACTCCACCGAGCGATAGAGCGTTTTGCCCGACCGTAGTTCCTCGCGGGTGCGCTCAAAAATCAGCACATTAGCATCTACCGCCATGCCAATGCTGAGAATAAACCCGGCAATCCCCGGCAGGGTGAGGGTTACCCCAAACAAATTAAAGGCCGCCAGGGTTAGCAGCGCGTAAATCACCAGCGCAACATTGGCAATGATCCCCGGCAGGCGGTAGTAAACGGCCATAAATATTAGCACCAGCACCAGGCCGGCCAGCCCGGCGTATAGGCTGCGCTGAATGCTGTCTCGGCCCAGGGTTGCGCCCACAGTGCGATTTTCGACCACTTCTACCGGAAAGGGTAGCGCCCCGCCCCGCAGCTGAATCGCCAGCTCCTGCGCGCCTTCGGCATCAAAGCTTCCGGAAATCACGGCGCTGCCCCCCGCAATCCCCGTTTCGGCATACTGCACATCGACTTGGGGAGCGCTAATTAGCTGATCGTCTAAGAAAATGCCGATGGGTCGTCCGGTTCCGGCGATTTCCCGGGTCAACTGAGCAAATAAATCGGCGCCCTGATTGTTAAACTCAATGACCACTTCCCAGTTACTGCCTGCGCCAATAGGCCGGGCGTAGGCGTCGGTGAGCAGGTCTCCGGTCAGATCTGAGGGGTTAAACAGGCTAGTGATGGCCTGATAGCTAGCTTCAATTAGCTCCTGGTTGGCGGCGATCGCGGCGGTATCGCCGCTCTCTTCGAGCTGAATCTGCTCTAGCAGATGGCCCTGGAGCACCTGCTGTTCAGCCTGAATTTGCCCCTCGGTGCCGGCCCGCTGGGTCATAAATTCAAGCTGGGCCGTGCCGCCGAGCACCCGCTCCGCCTGCTCCGGATCGCTAACGCCGGGGAGCTGTACTGAAAGCTGCTCATTGCCCACGCTCTGCACCACTGCCTCAGAAACGCCAAGGCCGTTAACTCGGTTTTCAATCACCCGCTGCAGGGCCTCAATATCGCGATCGCCAATGGTTTGGCCTTCTGTAGTTTTGATTTGCAGCGTCAGTTGGGATCCGCCCCGCAGGTCTAGCCCCAGCTGCGTCGGAATTTGAGTGATGACCACAATGGCCGCGATCGCCAGCGCCACAATGCCCAGTAAGGTGAACTGATACTTGCCCATTTCTTTGCCCAGTTTAAATCTGTAGCGCCAACATCTTTTCGACGGCCTCTTCTATTTTCTTGGGCTGCACAATGGTCAGCGCCTCTAGCTTGCCGTTGTAGGGCGTCGGAATATCCTGGGACGATAGACGCAGCACCGGAGCATCCAGTTCATCAAAGAAGCGATCGTTAATCGAGGCAATAATTTCGGCGGCCACGCCCCCCGTCTTCATGCACTCTTCCACCACAATCACCCGGTGGGTCTTGCGAATAGACGCCCCGATGGTCTCAAAATCCAGGGGCTTGAGAGAAATTAAATCAATCACTTCAGGATCAAAGCCCTTGTTTGCTAGCCCCTTGACCGCCTGCATCACGTGATGACGCATACGCGAGTAGGTCAAAATCGTCACGTCTTTGCCAGGGCGGACAATCTCAGCTTGATCGAGGGGCACAATATAGTCGTGATCGGGCAAATCTTCTTTCAAGTTGTACAGCAGCACATGCTCAAAGAAGAGAACCGGATTGCTGTCGCGAATGGCCGCTTTTAGTAACCCCTTAGCGTTGTAGGGGGTGGAGCAGGCGACAATTTTTAACCCCGGCACTGCTTGAAAGTAGGCTTCGAGCCGTTGAGAGTGCTCTGCCCCTAGCTGCCGCCCCACCCCACCTGGGCCGCGAATCACCATGGGAATTTCATAATTGCCGCCGGAGGTGTAGCGCAGCATGCCCGCGTTGTTGGCAATTTGGTTAAAGGCCAGCAGCAAAAAGCCCATATTCATGCCCTCAATAATTGGGCGCAGCCCGGTCATCGCGGCCCCTACCGCCATGCCCGTAAAGCTGTTTTCAGCGATGGGGGTGTCGAGCACTCTGAGTTCGCCGTACTTGTCGTAGAGCCCTTTAGTCACTTTGTAGGAGCCGCCGTAGTGCCCCACGTCCTCCCCGAGGACAAAGACGGTTTCATCGCGGGCCATTTCTTCGTCGATGGCTTCCCGCAGGGCGTTGAACATCAAGGTTTCTGCCATGGGCCTGGGTAGTTACTAGCGATAGAGACAAAATTGGAGGTGGCGAACGAGAGCGCGGCGGGAAAACGTGGCGGTGGGCGATCGCCCCTAGGTTAAGCAGCCGTTGAACCGGCCATCAAACCGATGATTGAGCTAACAGTTGGGCGAGATTTACCCCTTCAAACTAGCGCCTAATCAGAATCCCCAGCAAAAATATAGCGATGAAGCTCATCAGGCTTAGGCTCTGGAGCCTGCTCAGCAAAGGTAACTGCATCGTCAATCACCCCTTGAATCCGTTGACGAATCCCCTGAAGCTCCTCATTAGAGGCCAGATTTTGCTCACTTAAATAGGCTGCAAATTTTTTCAACGGATCGCGGGCCTGCCAAATTTCCTTTTCTTCCTTAGATCTCAGCTCGTCCGGATCGGCTAGGGAGTGCCCCCGAAAGCGGTAGGTTAGGCACTCTATTAAAGTAGGGCCTTCCCCAGCTCTAGCCCGCTGCACCGCCGCTTGGGCCACGCTGCGCACGGCCAAAATATCCATACCGTCTACTTCGTAGCCAGGCATATTAAACACGCTGGCCTTGCGGTAAATCTCCGGCTGGGAAGTTGCCCGCTCGTGGGCCATGCCGATAGCCCACTTATTGTTCTCCACCACAAAAAGAATCGGCAGCTTCCACAAGGCTGCCATATTCAGGCACTCAAAAAACTGCCCGTTGTTGGTGGTGCCATCTCCAAAGAAACAGGCCGTTACCTGGTCTGCATCGGCATGACCCAGGGCATCTCGACGGTAGCGGCTTTGGAAGGCGGCCCCCAGGGCAACGGGAATACCCTCGCCAATAAACGCAAAGCCCCCCAGTAGCTTATGCTCCTTGGAGAATAGGTGCATAGAGCCTCCCCGGCCTCTGCTACACCCGGCCTCTTTGCCAAACAGCTCGGCCATAACGTGACGGGCCGGCACACCTGCACTCAGGGCATGGACGTGATCGCGGTAGGTGCTGCACACATAGTCGTCCGGTCGCATGGCTCTAATCACGCCGCTGGAGACAGCCTCCTGACCGTTGTAAAGGTGCACGAAGCCAAACATTTTGCCCCGATAGTACATTTCGGCGCACTTGTCCTCGAAGTAGCGCCCCAGCACCATATCTTCATAGAGCATTAGCCCCTCATCGTGGGTGACTTGGGCTGGTTTAGCCTGAAATGTGGGTAGTGTTCGTTCCTGAACCATCGACTTGCCGTAACCTCGCCAATACTTGACTTAACTTTAAAATCTAAACGTCAAAAAATGCCGAAAAATCTAAACTAGGCCAGCTCAAGAGTGTTAAATCCCCTTTCCCAATCATCGCGCTTAGCATAAGATTCCCGGAAAGTCTCAACTCGAAACGCTTATAACCTGCCAATAAAACACAGGTCAGCCTGTCTAAAACGTTTGGGTATGCTGTCGCCTTCGAGAGAGTCCAAGGGCTAGGGCAAGCTTTAAGGGCCAGCTCAAAGATAGCCTCTAAAAGGGCGACAGGCCGCGATCGCCGTAATTAACGTTACCGTCTTAGGGAGAGGGAAGCAATATGTATCGTTTGGTGTTTTAGCACGATCGCCGATGGCAAGTAACCCTGCTGTCAGGCCGCTCAGTTCACAGCCGCCGGTCCGTCGTCGCCAATCACCCCTCGCCGTTCAAGCCCTTTCAGTCAAGGCTTTCTTAAAGTAAATGGAGCTTTGCCCTTTGATTCCAGGTTTTGCAAGCTATCATCTAGGTTCACTTTGGGGCTTAGCCGCTACACTAATGCCTTGAATAGATATCTAATGTATTGTGGGTGCCTGT
>JBCDFX010000041.1:0-15883 GCA_039177155.1 Cyanobacteria bacterium P01_H01_bin.119 | reverse complement strand
GGTAGACGCCCTGCTAAATGCGCTGAATTTGGGTATTCGCGTTCACCAACACACAACCCAAAGCATCCTACAGACGCCGGGATCTAAAGCGATCGCTTATTTGGAGCTCGCCGCTGACTTTTTCCAAACCAATCATTACGGCGTGGGTAGGCATACAGACGCTGCAACAGCGGAGATATTAGCCATACTCAGCGGGCTAAACCGGGCCCTGCGGCGAGTCGATGCAGAGGCACAGGCCGCCCTACTGCGACAAGACTGTGTGAAAGCGAAAGTAGCCCCTTAGAATAAAGTCGCTGTCTGCCTCTGGTTCTGGTCTATGGCTGTTCCCTCCGATCCCACTTCGTCCCCAACCGACATTCCAGCAACAGGCTTACCCGAGCGGCTCGCAAAGCACACGGTAAAATACGCCGATCATCGTCAGGTCAGCCGCGATGACCTGACCCCGATGATGCGCCACTATGCCGATGTCAAAGATTTGCATCCCCAGGCGCTGCTGCTCTACCGAGTGGGTGATTTTTTTGAAACCTTTTTTCAAGATGCCATCACCATTGCCCGGGAGCTAGAGCTAGTGCTGACCAGCAAAGATGCGGGTGAAGCCATTGGCCGGGTGCCGCTGGCCGGCGTTCCTCACCATGCCCTCGATCGCTACTGCATCCAACTTGTGGACAAGGGCTATGCCGTTGCGATTTGCGATCAGGTCGAAGATCCCTCTGCTGCCAGGGCTCAAAAGCGCATGGTGCGGCGGGAAGTGACCCGGGTGATTACCCCAGGCACTGTACTGGAAGAGGGCATGCTCAGCGCCCGGCAGAATAATTTCTTGGCGGCGATCGCGATCGCGGGCCACCACTGGGGACTGGCCCACGCCGATGTTTCAACCGGAGAATTTTTTACCACCCAGTCCAACGACCTAGAGCAGCTGTCTCAAGAGCTGATGCGGCTTCAGCCGTCAGAGATTTTGCTGCCCACCCATCTGCCCGATTTAGTGGGTTTGCTGCGCCCTGGCGAAAAGTCTGAGCAGATTCCCCAGGGGTTGCCGCGCCAATTTTGCTATACGCTGCGGCCCCAAAGTCCCTTTGAGCTGAATGAGGCCAAGCAGCGGCTGCGAGAGCGCTTTAGAGTGCGATCGCTCGAAGGCTTTGGCTGCCAGGCGCTGCCCTTGGCGGTGCGGGCGGCAGGCGGCCTGATTGACTACCTAGACGACACCCAAAAGGAAACCCAGGCGCCGCTTCAGCCCCTTTCAACCTATTTATTGACGGAATATTTGGTGATTGACCACCAAAGCCGCCGCAACTTAGAAATCACTCAAACTGCGCGAGATGGCACCTTTAACGGTTCCTTACTTTGGGCCCTCGATCGCACTATCACCGCCATGGGCAGCCGCGCGCTGCGCCGCTGGCTGCTGCAGCCCCTGCTGGATCTCAAAGCCATTAACGCTCGTCAAAACACGGTTCAGGAACTGATCGATCGAGGCAGCCTGCGCCAAACCCTACAGACGGTACTAAAGCAAATTTATGATCTAGAGCGCCTAGCGGGCCGAGCTGGCTCCGGAACGGCCAACGGTCGTGACCTAGTCGCTTTGGCAGACTCCTTTGAAAAGCTGCCCGACTTGGCCTTTATCGTAGCTGAGGTGGCATCTCCCTACCTCAAAGCGCTGCAGCACGTGCCGCCGATTTTAGAGCAGTTGGGTCAGCGGCTCAAAACCCATTTAGTTGACCATCCGCCCCTATATTTAACTGACGGTAACCTGATTCGACGCGGCGTCAACCCTGAGCTTGACGATCTGCGCCATCAGGTTGAGGCCGATCAGCAGTGGATCGCCAATTTGGAGGTGACCGAGCGCGATCGCAGCGGTATTTCTAACCTAAAAGTGGGCTTTAATAAAGCCTTTGGCTACTACATCAGTATTTCTCGGGCCAAAGCCGACCAGGCCCCAAACGACTATATTCGCAAGCAGACCCTAACCAACGAAGAGCGCTATATTACCCCAGAACTTAAAGACCGGGAAAATCGCATTTTAAACCTGCGGGAGCGCATCCACGAAATGGAGTACGAGCTGTTTGTGCAGTTGCGCAGCGAAGTGGGCGAACAGGCTGAACCCATTCGCAAAGTTGCCGCAGCAGTAGCTGCCGCTGACGTGCTGTGCGGCCTAGCCGAAGTGGCGATTTATAAAGATTACTGCCGCCCTAGCATCAGCGCCGATCGCACCATCGTTATTGACAGCGGTCGGCATCCTGTGGTCGAGCAGATGCTGCCAGCAGGATTTTTTGTGCCTAACTCGACGGCGATGGGCGGGAGCATTAGCCATTCGACCATCAACCGTCAAAGTTCTCGACCCCTTGATACGACTGAGGGCAAACAAGATGCCCAAGGCCCAGCGAAATTCAACCATCCCGATTTGATTATTTTGACTGGCCCCAACGCCAGCGGTAAAAGCTGCTATCTGCGACAGGTGGGGTTGATTCAGCTGATGGCACAGGTGGGGAGTTTTGTGCCGGCCAGCAAGGCGAAGCTCAGCGTGTGCGATCGTATCTTTACCCGGGTTGGCGCGGTGGATGACCTAGCTACGGGGCAGTCTACCTTTATGGTGGAAATGAATGAAACTGCCAATATTCTCAACCACGCGACGCCAAACTCTCTGGTGCTGCTCGATGAAATCGGTCGCGGTACGGCCACCTTTGACGGATTGTCCATTGCTTGGGCGGTAGCTGAGCACCTGGCCAGCGAGATTTGTGCCCGCACTATTTTTGCCACCCATTACCACGAACTCAACGAGCTCGCCTCGATTTTGCCCAATGTGGCCAACTACCAGGTCACCGTTAAAGAAATGCCCGATCAAATTATCTTTTTGCATCAGGTGCGCCCTGGCGGAGCCGATCGCTCCTACGGCATCGAAGCAGGGCGGCTGGCAGGACTCCCACCCAGCGTAATCAGCCGGGCCAAACAGGTGATGGGCCAAATTGAGCGCCACAGCAAAATCGCGGTCGGGCTGCGCGGCGGCACGGCAAATGGTAAAAGCAGTCGAGACAAAGCGCGATCGCCGAAAGCCAAAGAAGACAGCGGTCAGCTTGATATCTTTTAATCTGATTTTGGTCAGATGCACTCAAAGCTGCACATCGCTATCAGCCATATCCGATTACGACGATTGTTCAAGGGTGATTGTTAGTTCGTCCTCTAGCCAGTTGACCACCTGCTGACGCTCTCCCGGCGTTAGATAAAACCGATTGGTAGTGCGTAGGCGATCGTTAAACTCTTCGATATCGGCGGGCGTAAACAGATCGGCCACCGTTCCGATGCTGCACAAAATATCATCGCGTCCCTGCTGGTCTAGCTTGCCGTGGCGATATCGGGCAATCTGCTTGCTCAGGCGAGTGTAGGTATGACTGCCCGCCTCTAAGCGGTACTTACGAGCCTCTGGAATAGGCTCACCCGCCATCAGCTTGGCGTAGTCTGTATCGAGCATATCCAGATGCACAACTTTAGGGGCGGGCGGCTCTGGATTAGAATTCTGCGTTTCAGGATGATTGGGCCGGGGGGTGGAATGAGTCAAGTGCCATCCAGATTTAGATTTCAACGCTTTCAGCATAAGAGCACGGTCAAAAAAATGCAGCCATTGATCAGTAATTTTTTAGAAGCCTGATCAATCGTCAGGGCGAAATACAAAGGAAGGCCAGGTAAAGGTGGTGCCATCGGGGATTTGCACCGCCACAGAAAATGACTCATCCCAGGTGCCAAACACCTGGGCATATCCATAGGCGGCAGCGCCATCGGTGGTGAGAGACTGCTGGGCCAAAATTGCTCTATCATCGCTAACGGTAAGCTGAGTTCCTATAGGTAACTGCCCTGAGTCTCCAGGGCCTAGCACCACCAGCAGCGACCACTCAGGCTCCTCACCCTCAAACACTGGCCAGATAAGGGCATACAGCCGAAAGGGTAGGGAGACATCCTCTCGACCCAGATAAGCCCCTTTGGCAGCGGTTGGAATAATAACGCTGGGCGCAATATCGGCTAAAATCTGCTCCAGTTCTTCTACAGGAGTGGCGGCTGACATCATGGCGCTGGCGGAAGACAGGGGCGGCATCAGCGTCCAAGACAACTGCTCAGCCAGAGCATCAATTTGATCATTAAGCCAGCGCCCGACGTTGATCACGCCTGCGGCGACCTCCGTTAGGGGCGAGGCGGAGGCGATCGCGTCCACATCCGCTGAAGTTGCTAAAGTCTGCGGATCTAAACAGGTGAGCAGCAGCAGCAGCTCCTCTGGCACGATGTTAAACCAGCCCGCAGGCAGCCAGCAAAGCCCCTCTGAATCTATTGGTAATTCGGTCTGAGTCTGATGGGCACGGAGGCGATCACCCCTTAAACCCGCCAAAATGGTCGCCTGCTCAGCCTCGTCCTGAACATTAACTAAAATGTAAAGATCTGCCGCTGCCCCGTGGGTCAACACCGCCGCTGGCACTGGAATAGACTCATCACTCAGGCTCCCTTGGGCAATCACCCGCACCCGGTAGTCGCCAACTTGACAGGCCAGTCCTGTGGTGTCAGTTGCTGGGCCGAACGTGGCGGCTAAAGCTGCGCTTAAATCACTGCCCCCTAGCCAATGGTCTAAACTGCGCAGAGCCAGGGCCTGTAAATAGCGCTGCCACTGCTGATGGCCAACCGGAAAAGACTGAGAGACAGCGATCGCCCAATCGATATCAGCCTGGAATAGGTCAACGGTGTCGGCCTGCCAAATATCAAATTCTAGGGGTTGAAATTCAGTAAAACTACTCATGGCGTTGTAGAAGGGAACAAAGAGTTTGGCAGAGTTGATGGGCAAACAGGCTGGCAGCGGCTTTGCGATAGGGGCTTTGGGCTTCTTTTGTGGCTTCGTCAATCAGTTGTTCAACCTCTTGGGTAAGCAGCGATTCTAGGGTTTGGCTCACCCGGTTTAGCTGGTCTGATGACATATACTGGCGGGCCAGTTCACCCACGCTGACCTGCAGATGTTGAATCAAACGAGCGCGCACGCTGCTGCGCAGGGGTTTGAGATTGAGCAGTCGATTCACCTGAACCTGAGTTTTTAGACCAATATGAGGGGCCAGTTGGCTCATCCCCATCCCCCGACAGTGAAACAGATGCAGCCCCTGAAGGTAGATCTGATCTTTGGGCGGATTGCGGTTTTGCAGTTTGGGTAAATTTCCCCGAATGGTTTGAGCGATCGCGTTGTCTAACTGGGTGCGGAGCACCTGACGATAGGCGCTTAAAAATTCTTGCTGCTGGTCTTCGGCCTCAGCGGTATCGGTTGATCCGGCCGCTAGCTCAGTCCACTGGGCGTCACTGGGCTGATAGGGCACCGGATTGCCGCCTCTGGCGTGGACGCGGTACTGGCGAAGCTGAGCCGCCAACTGCTTAAGCTGGGCCAGATGCAGTCGGGGAGAACCGGTGGGAAACATCTGCTGGAGCTGCTCCTCGGTGGGGGGCTGGCAGCGGCCACCTCGACCAGTGCGACGCTGCTGCAGGCGATCGCGGCTGTAAACCTGATGAAACCGCCTCAACAGCTCAACGGCTTCAGCTACTTCATAATGGCTGCACAGATGATACTGGCTCAAAATTCGTTCCACCTGGGCCGGCGTGGTATCTGTCAGAATCGCCCAATCGCTGGCGCGATAAAGGCCGTAGTCCAACAGCGCTCGGTTCAGCACTGGATGGTTTTTGGTGATTTGGCTAGCCCAAGTGCTCAGACGCGCCTTATCCGGGTTGTAGGTCGTCAAAATCTCCAACGACAGCGGCGGACGAGGCGGTGACGGCTGACCGTCATCGTTGAGCACCAGGGGCAACAGATCGGCTGCACTAAAGCCATAGGTCACCCCAAACTGGTTGGCAAGCTGCACGCAGACATAGCGAATCTGGTGAGACAAATAGCACCGTAAGCTCAACTGGGCCAAGGCACTTTGGTCACTCTGGGCACTCTGCGATCGCCAATGCGTTAAAAGCTGAGCCTGTAGCTCAAGTTCAGCCGCGTCCTCGCTTGCAATTAAATCCGCAAATGTATCATTTACCCAGGTTTGCACATCAGATAGCTTTCGAGCGTGGGCCTGCCCATCACTCTGGACCATTACCAGTTGCCAGTATCGAAATATATTTTGCATCGCTGGGAGATTGAGACCGACCCAAGTTGTATCCGATAGATGCAAGCTGGTCTTTTAGATTACATCCGATTTGGGAACCGGCGTTTTTTAGGCAGCATGGTCAGACAGTTTGGAATACGAAACATAGTAGCCTCCACTAGATTGAGTCAGAGCTGGGCAAGAAATCTCTGCCGTCGCTTCTGGATATATCTGGCCGGGAGGAACTGTTTCACTTTTTGAATCGGCCGAAGGCCACAGCGTTAAACCAATTGCTTAAACGACAACTGCCATAGCAATCTGCCGAAAGGTTTGGATAGGATTATGAGGCAGATTGCTTCTGCGTCAATAACTCTAGCCATACCGAATGCAGCAAGCAATCTAACCAAAGCTATACAAGGCAAAACTATTAAACCCAGTGGAGTATAAGACTCCCACTGGGTTTTAGACATTAGAGCAAAATCTTGGCCTATTCTGCCGGTTCAGGCTCAGCTTCAGACTCAGCCGGGGGCGTTGCGCCACAATAGCTGTTCACTTCGTCAATGACTGTAGACTCGGTCTGCGATAGGTTCTCAATCTGGCTAACGGCTGCGATAGTTTGCTGCTGAGATTCTTCAATTCTGGCGGGCAGCTCGGCTTCCGATTCCACATTGACAACTAAATCCATGGCGCTGCTAGCATCCTGAAGTGCAGTGCTAAAGCCGTTGACCACTTCAATATACTCATCACGAAACTGTACCAGGGTTTCATCGGCAAGCTCTGTGGTGCCTAAGGTGTCTGCCAAACCGTCGAGATTGGCCACGACTTTATCTACGGCTGTCGTGTACTGAGTGGCTGCGGATTTGATATCGTCTAAGCTCTCTACAGACGCGGCATTATTGCTGAAGCTTTGAATTTCAGCTTCAAACTCTTGCATAAAGCCCTGGGTCTGGTTGACCACGTCGGCTAGACGATTGCACTGAGAAACTTTGGACTCCCCGCAACTAGCGAGGGTGAGGGCGATCGCAGTACCGGCCACAGCGGTGAGTGTCCGGGAGCGCAGCTTTAACATGAATAGTCTCCTTGATCACAGGGTAAACAGTCGGTCTGGGTTGATCCGCTCAGCTGGGCTATGGTGTGCTCTGCCAACTCAGCTCAGGTTAACGTTACGAGGGCGGCCATAGGGGAGGACAGCGTGGATAGACGAGGTCAACCCGGCTATGATAGCGCCACAACCTAACCTCTAACAGTTTCGAGAACTTTCAGCAGCTTTACGTAAGCTTTATTGAATCTTGTTGAGGTTAGGTTACCCGAATTTTTTGGGCCTTTATCCCCAATGCTAATCAAGTTATGCTGAGTGACTAGTCGTGTTAAACAACTGATAGATTTCTTGCACAAATCCTAACTGCCCCTCAAATCCCCTGATATCAGCTAAACCAATGCCAACCCCTGAAGAGTTTTTGACGGTTACCCAATGGTCTGCGATCGCGACGGTTAGCTTCGGATTGCTGACGCTGCTAGCCTTTAGCTTTAGCTGGGGGATTCGGTTTCGTCTGGTTGGCATTACAGGCTTTATGGGGGTGTTGACGGTCGGCTTTTTAGGGCTGAGCTTTGAGCCATTTACCAGCACTCAAGTTCCAGGGGCGGTTCCGTACACCACAGTTTACGATTCTGGCGCGGCCCAAATCGCGATCAGGGTGCCTCAATCCATTGAGCCTGAGGCACTAGAAGCAACGCTGCAGCAGGCGGCCAACAACCTATTTAAGCCCAGCCGTTTGGGAGTGCGCGGACAAACGCCCATTATTCGCGCGCGGACAATTATTCATCAGCCGGGGGGCATTTCTGAACTGGTCTATTTGGGCCAGGTTCAGCCGACCTCCGAGGGCAGCGGCGGATTGACTATTGCAATTAATCGCGATCGCGTCGCCCGGATCAACGCTGAAGCCTCCAGCTAAGATCTAAATCGGTATTAATTCCAGCTTCGTCCTCAATTTGGGTGCTGCGCTTCAAGGCATCTTTAGCTGCAACCAGTCCGCTTATCCTCACATTGTCTTGCTCCAAACCAGGCGGCGGCAGCCTGTGCTTCGTTAGGCTGGAATAGGTTAAACCGTATCTAGATCCACAGTTTTTCCTCAAGCTATAGCTTTGGCCAAATTGCTCATCGCATCCAGTATTGCTGGAGTCGTTGGCGCAGAAGCAACCTGACTAGCAGCCCTGGCCGAACCTTTCGGCGGATTGCTATAAAATTCTAGGTTTCAAATCCTAGGCTTCAAATCCAACGTGGTTTAGCTGATGAATTCATAACATTTTTGTCACATTTTCTGTTTGCATAAAATTATGAGCGTTTCTCAATTATTTACTCTAATGGTCGCCCCTGCCCGCGTTGTTCGCGGAGATGGAGCGCTTTCGCAGTGTCGAGAGAGTTTAGTCAATTTGGGGCAGCGTCCCCTGGTGGTTGGCGGCGATCGCGCCCTAGCGCTGATTGAGCCAGAGCTAAAAATCGCGCTCTCTGACCTCGATTGCGCCTACATATCCCACGGACCAGACTGTAGTGAAGCGTCGCTACAGCGAATTAAGCAAGCGATCGCCGACCATCAGGCCGATTTAGTGATTGGCGTAGGCGGCGGCAAAGCCCTAGATACCGCCAAACTGGCGGCCCATCAAAACCGTTTACCCGTAGCGACAATTCCCACTTCGGCGGCGACCTGTGCAGCGTGGACAGCACTCTCCAACGTGTATTCGGAGCAGGGGGCGTTCCAGTACGATGTAGCTCTAAACCGCTGCCCCGACCTGCTGATCTTGGACTACAGCCTGATTGCCACTGCCCCTCGGCGGACGCTAGTCGCCGGTATCGGCGACGCGATTGCCAAGTGGTACGAAGCCTCGGTGAGCAGCGGCGATTCTGACCAAACGCTGATTATCGGGGCTGTACAGCAGGCGCGGGTGCTGCGGGATATTTTGTTTCAAAAGGCTGAGGCCGCGATCGCGGCTCCTGGTCAGCAAGCGTGGCGCGAAGTGGTCGATGCTTCAGTGCTAATGGCTGGGGTCATTGGCGGATTGGGCGGTGCCCAGTGTCGCACAGTGGCGGCCCACGCCGTTCATAACGGGTTGACTCACCTGCTCCAGAGCCACGGCACCCTGCACGGTGAAAAGGTGGCCTTTGGCATCCTAGTGCAGCTGCGTTTAGAAGAGATGGGCCCCAATCCGGCCTTGGCAGCAACGGCGCGGCATCAGCTCATCCAGTTTTACCGGCAGATTGGGTTGCCCATTACGCTGGCCGATCTGGGGCTAGAGGAGGTTACAGTGGCAGACCTAAACCAAGCCGCACAGGTTGCCTGTCGGCCCAATTCTGACATCCATCACCTGCCCTTTGCCGTCACCCCAGAGCAAGTAGCAGCCGCAATGGTTTCGACGACGGTTCCCCATCCTGCTAAGGTTCAAACCATGCCCCTATCTGCCGCTAAGGACACGGTTCAACCCCAGGAGAATCACCCATGAGTTTTGATTGGATCAAACCTGCCGATCGCTTAAGCGCCCTGCCCCCCTATGTGTTTGCCCGTTTAGACGAACTCAAGGCCAGAAGCCGGGAGCAGGGACTTGATCTAATCGATTTGGGCATGGGCAACCCAGACGGGCCAACCCCAGCGCCAGTGATTGAGGCGGCGGCAGCGGCCATCCAAGACCCAGCCAACCACGGGTATCCCCCCTTTGAAGGAACCGCCAGTTTCCGGCGGGCCATTACGGACTGGTACTACCGCCGCTACAGCGTGACCCTTGATCCCGAAGGAGAAGCCCTGCCCCTGCTGGGATCAAAAGAGGGGCTGGCTCACTTAGCCATGGCCTATATCAATCCGGGGGATGTGGTGCTGGTGCCGTCCCCCTCCTACCCGGCGCATTTTCGGGGACCCGCGATCGCCCAGGCCAGTATTTACGACATTGTCTTGACCGAAAAAAATAGCTGGCTGATTGATCTAGGCTCTATTCCCGACCGGGTAGCGGAACAGGCCAAAGTGCTCTATTTCAATTATCCCAACAACCCCACCGCCGCTACTGCTCCCCGGGAGTTTTTTGAAGAGGTGGTTGCCTTTGCCCGCAAATACGAAATCCTGCTGGTACACGATTTGTGCTACGCCGAACTCGCTTTCGACGGCTATCATCCCACCAGCCTGCTGGAGATTCCGGGGGCCAAAGACATCGGCGTAGAGTTTCATACCCTGTCTAAAACCTACAATATGGCGGGTTGGCGCGTCGGGTTTGTGGTCGGCAATCGCCATGTGATTCAGGGCCTGCGAACGCTTAAAACAAATTTAGACTACGGTATTTTCTCGGCGCTGCAAAAAGCGGCAGAAACAGCGCTACAACTGCCCGATATGTATCTCCATAAAGTGCAGGCCCGCTACCGAGGCCGCCGAGATTTTTTAATCAATCAGTTGGCTACCCTGGGCTGGAATGTAACAAAGCCAAACGCCACCATGTATCTCTGGGTGCGATGCCCTGTGGGGATGGACTCTACCAGCTTTGCCCTGTCTGTATTGCAGCAGACGGGGGTCGTAGTAACGCCAGGCAATGCTTTTGGCAAGGGCGGTGAAGGCTACGTCCGCATTAGTCTAATCGCAGAGCCAGAGCGGTTGCAGGAGGCGGTTACTCGACTGCGGGATGCGGGGATTCGGTATCAGACGGAGACCGCAGAAGTGTAGACTGCTGGCGCTCAATCCGCAGATAGATTTCAATCAAGTCCAAATAGTTCTTCTGCCTACAGATAGGTGTTTTGCAGCAGTGCGAGCGCTACCTTATAGGTCCATCAATGCTGCACTCTACACCTTTGGTCAGACTGCTTACCGCACCAGATATCCCTGGAGCAGTTGACATAATAGCAGTCTGACCTGTTCAGCGGCTTGCGAATCAGAAGCAGCCTTGGAATACAAGTTAGTCAAATAGGAGAGTCCCAATGGTTTGGAAACTTTTTGCTCTGCTGTTAGCGATCACCACAACCGCAACCTTAAGCGCCTGCGGCGGCGAGACCGTTGATGAAGATGTCGCACCTACAGAAGATGCCGTGCCTACGGAAGAAGTAGCTCCGGCTGAAGGAGAAGAGGTGGACGAAGAAGCTGAAGGTGAAGAGGGCGCAGAAGAAGAAGGCGAATAAGGGCGTCACTTTATTACGATAAAAGAACTGTTTGTGCAGATGGGCAGAGCCACTATAACAGTCCCTACAATCACCCTCGACAAATCCTTGCCGCTGCTGAATGGACACTCGACATGTATCATGACGCAGCAAAAGCGAGCGTTTTCGAGGGTCACCGCGTAAAGCTTTTAAAAGGCGACACCGCAGACTATCAAGCCGATACAGTGTGGTCAACGGATACCATCCAAATTACTGCATTTCAGGAGGTCTCCCTGTCAGCAGTTGAGAGGAACAGAGGTGGATTGACTCAAAATTGCGCCAGCAGGGACTGCGTTAACTAAGTCCCCCCACTGTCCTGCACCACCGTCTAATACATAGCCAAGTCACTTCCAGAAACCTGACAGCAGGCAGTATCCAAACTTAGAAGGACTCTGATGATTGGTCAATTCTCTCATCATCAGGCAAAATCTTGAGCCGAATGGTGCGCGATAGGGAACTATTTATATCTCCAAGCTGGATTTCCACGACTTCTCCCGTTAGCGGCGTTAGATGAGCCAGCAGCGATCGCAGATGGGGCGTACTTTCCCCGCTATCGACAAACACTCGATTTGACAGCTTTTGCATCCGCTGCCAGGTAGTAAATACCTTAGCCACCGCTTGCTCTAGCTGTGCCGCCTGCGCCACCAAATCCGCCGTTGCGTTTAGGCAGCCGACCCGCAGCGCCTCCTCCAGGGCCAGTTCTAAATCGAGTCCTTCGCGATCGAGCGCCTGCACATGGGTTGCAGCCTCAATATATTTGGATAAGTAGCGAGCCTCAGCCGTTGCCTGCTTGAGGGTGTCCACATCGGGACTAAGGGTGACTTCAGTTTTTAGGGTCTGCTGGTGAGACTCTGGCAGCTTTTCCATTTCTCGCACCAGGGGAGCCAGATATCGCGTTGGGATTGTGTTACTCGCTGCCTTTTCCTTAACCTCCGTAGGCAGCAGATCAGAAGTCATAGCTGTCCACTCGTCTGAGAGCTGACGCACTTCGCGCCGGGTAATGGCGTCCCCACGATGGGCTGCTTCGCTCACCAACTGCTGTACCTCAGGAGATGCCTGAGCCGTTTCTACAAAGGCTCGTTTGCTGAAGCGGTTGACATCTTGCGGTTCTAGCATGCCTTCGCTCAGCAGCAAGTCGGCGCTGTCGGCCAGCTCCATCAGCACATAGGCTTGGCTTTTGCTAATTTCTCGATCTTTTAGCCAGTTCAGAAATCCCGTGCCCCGGCCTTCACCGCCTCGCTTTTCGCGATCGCGCACTGCCTTTAAAATCCGCCCGCGCCAGATATCGGTTTGCAAATCGAAGCGATCGCATACCTGCCAAGCCACCTCAATTTGCCGCAAAAACTCGGCTTCCGAGATTTGATCGTCTTCCGGATCTGGAAGCTGAAAGGTTAAATCCACCTCCGGAGATGCCCCTTGAGCAGTAAGGTCGGTAGTAAAAGGCCGAGCAGCGGTCATAGTTAACTGAGTGAAACAGGCTCCTTATTATCCCATCGGGCATTCCCCCACAACCGTTTTTCAGTTTGCAGCTTTTCAGCCCGTTTTGCGCTCAACTGATGACACGCTCTGGGAGGAACTAGTAATTTACTGACTCAGCAGATTGAATATCGCCGCTAAAATCCAAACCGTACCTATAGCCGCTAGCACAATCAGCGCCAGCAGCCCGACAATCAACACCAGCGCAAACCATTGATTGGCCGCTTTCGGCTGACCCGGCTGAGTCAGAGGTTGCTGGGTCAGGGTCGGATCAATGTGCTGCTCCATCAGCTTCACATTTTGGGCGTTGGCCTTCCAAGCGACATCGAAAGCATCACCTAATACCGGAATCGTACCCACAATCAGCTCTAATACGATGTTGCCAGCCATTTTAAGCAGCGTCGCTTTGGGTATCCCCAACCGCATAGCCTCGTAGAGGATATAAACTGATATCCCGCCGCTGAACAGATCACCGCCCCCCGGCAACAGTCCCAAAATCGGATCGAGGCCAAATTTGAAGTCAGTACCAGGAACTGCGATCGCGTTGTCCATCACCTTACTGATTGCCCGCACCCGCTTGAGCGCCGATGCTAGTCCTGTCGCCGTTTGAGTCATGGGTTTACAAGCTACTGCGTCATTCACTACCCGATGAAATTATCGCGTAGCGGCTCTGTTCGCATCCCCCCTCTGCCTGACCTTATTAGTCTTGAGTGCAAAAAAAAGAACTGTGCAAAGATAAACTCGACGCATTTGGGCCTACCCATGATCGCGACTCAATTTGCCGATCTGATGCATTCTCTCAAAGGCGGCTTAGTTGTCTCCTGCCAAGCACCGCCAGATTCGCCCCTTTACGCGTCGGATATGATTGCTGCGATCGCTGAGGCATCTGCCCTCCGAGGAGCAGTCGGCGTCCGTATTAACACGCCTGAACATATCAAAGCGGTGCGCTCAAAGGTGACTGTGCCGATTATTGGCCTGTGGAAACAGTCGTTCCCCCAGTGCGAGGTGTATATTACGCCCCAGTTTTGCCACGCTGAGGCAATCGCTGCCGCTGGAGCCGATATTATCGCAATTGACGGGACAGAGCGCGATCGCCCCGCAGGGGAAACCGTGCCAGCAATTATCCAGCGAATTCACACCGAACTTAGCAAACCCGTAATGGCCGATATTGATACCCTAGCCGCCGCAAAATACGCTGCCGATGCTGGCGCAGATCTGATCGGTACTACTCTATTTGGCTACACCGCCGACACCCAATCGGCAACGCCACCCGGATTTGCGCTGCTAGAAGCGATGCGATCGCAACTCAACAAACCGCTGGTGTGTGAAGGCGGTATTGCCTCCCCCGCCATGGCCCGAAAAGCGATAAACCTAGGCGCAGATACAGTCGTAGTGGGCACCGCGATTACAGGCGTTGACTTGCAAGTGATAGCTTATTGCAAGGCATTAAAAAATTAGCGATTGTTCACCAGAACGCTTACCAAATAATCAACTCAACTTATAGTCTTCTGGTTTTAACAAAGACTCCAGCAAAGACTTGAGAGATGGAATATTCGACTTCGCAGTCTCCCAAACAATGTCGTAATCAATATCGAAGTATGCGTGAACAATTCGATTCCTCATGCCAATGATTTCTTTCCAAGGAATTTCAGATTGTCTGAGCTGTGTTTCTTTTGAGACTCTGGATGCGGCTTCACCCAGAATCTCTATCAGCCGAACTATAGCCAGCGCCAGCCTTTCATCTTGTTCTAAAGATTCCCTGGTTTCATCTTGAACATATTGCTCAATCTTAGATGCTGCATCCAGCATATGTTTCAAACGAGCCTGATCATCAATCTTTGACATATTGAATCACAGCCCCGTCAATTACTTCTTGTCTAAAATAAGGGCTTAATTCATTAGGAGTACGCAAGTCTACCTTGCGCCCTAATAGATCAGTCAACTCATTCTCCATGCGAACCAGTTCAAAATATCCCACCTTCGCATCAGGTAAGAACTCCACCAAAAAATCGACATCACTCTGATCGGTAAAATCTGCTCTCAAAATAGAGCCGAACAGAGAAAGGCGCTGAATAGGATATCTTTGACAAAATCCAGTAATGCCTTCAGATAAGAAATTGACCTGCTCTAAGTTTTGTTCAAGGTCAGGGTGTTGAATGGCTCGCGAATCTGTCATGGTATATCGAGAAATAAGCAATAATCGCCCCAAATCTTCTAATCTCAGTCTAAGGCGTATCAATAATTAACCGTTAAAGCCTGACGGTAACAGCCTCTCAGGATGGGTTGTCTTGAATGCGATCGAGTTGAGCCTGGGCATTGGCCGCCCAATCGTGGCGACCGTTAGCAATATAGAGGCTGCGGGCATATTCTAAGGCTTCCATCGCGCGGGGATATTCGGATAAATGAATAAGGGTCAAACCAGCGCTGTAATAGGCATCGGCATAGTTGGGGTTATTGTTCACCGTCTGTTGAAAAGCATCCAATGCAGCGGTAAAGTCGTTCCGTTTATAGAGAATTAGCCCCAGGTTATAGTGAGCTTCAGCGTAGGTTTCATCGCGGGCGATCGCGCCTCGAAATGCCTGTTCTGCTTCCGTAAATTTCTCCTGCACCAGATAAATGGTGCCCAAGTGATAGTAAGGTTCGGGCAAATCTGGGCTAAGGGTGCGAGCCAAGTCAAATGAGGTAATTGCAGCCTCCATCTGTCCTTGACGTTTTTGCACTAGGCCCAGGTTGTAATGGGCAATGCCCAACTCCGGCTCCAAAGCGATCGCCTGATTTAAATAGTCCGCCGCCTGCTCCAGGTTGTTGCCCTCCAGCAGCGCTGCCCCCAAATTGACATAGGCCATAGTAAAGTCTGGCACCAACTGAGTCGCTTGCCAAAACGCGCTAGCAGCCTCTTGCATTTGACCCAAGCGGCGATGGGTGAGCCCTAAATTGTAGTGGGCGGGCGCAAGGGCAGGGTCCAGTTCAACAGCCCGTTGAAAAGCGGCCAGTGCGCCCTCAGCATCGTTTTGCTGAATCAGATCGATGCCTTGCTGTAGCTCAGTTTCAGCAGGGGTCAAATCTTCAGGAACCGATCCCTGAGCTAACTGTGTAGGCGGGGTGAACTGAGAATCTGCGATCGCGGCTGTAGCGTTAACGACCATTCCTGCGATGGCGCTAG